>NZ_JAKUVY010000005.1:300000-388809 GCF_026782125.1 Streptococcus oralis
TTTAAATACGCATCTACAGTTAGCTACCTGAAGTATCTAAAACATCTTCGATTTTTAACAACAGGAAGAACGAATCAGAAGCAAAGGGAACTTCTTAGAAGCGAGTTGCCGTATGTTTGCATTAGAGAAGATTAAAAACGACTGCAATATGAGTTTTGGTGATGTATAAACAAGCAAACGAAATTCTTAAACGAGACGCAAGGAAAATACCAAGGAGGTAAAAATGTTACTAGAGAATAGCATAAGTAAGTTTATTAAACTGTATGAGGAAACAAGCTTTATTCCCCAAACAGTACACTTTTCGGCAGAAAAGATAATGAATCTGCCTCCAGAACTGACAAGTGAACTACTCTATTACTATCAACATACAGAGTTCAAAGAGGATTTGTTTTTTGCTAATCAAAATTTTAATATCATTTTGTTGCCATTAGATTCGTATGCAAGGACAGTTGAATGCTGGGCTTTACAGGATGTTGATCAGTTCACCAATGGCCAATTTCAAATATTTGCTTCTACGGATATAGACGATATTCTTTTCTGTGATATGCAAGATTCAAAATCACCTGTTTATGCGGGTAGTCCTGGAGATCCTATACTTTATAAACTCAGCGATAGTTTGACTGAGTTTTTGGAGTTTTATATTGCTTTTACTAACTTGTGGAAGCAAAGGGAAGAAATTTCTTTGGAGGAGTATATTGGACAAACAGGAGCATTGATTGAGAGTGCTATTTCCCCCGACGCCCAAGCGACAGCAAAAGAATTTCTATTACATTAGACATAAGCACGACGAAAAGAAGTCATTTTAAGATACTTAATTTTTTAGAAATACTTGTTTATCTATGGTTTTGGTCCTAAAAGAGAAGATTGGTTTTGATTTTCGTCAAAATGTTTCTGAAATATTGACGGAAATTCAGTTTGAACAAGAGTAAGAATTCTCTTTGAATAGAATAATGGTATTTTCACTTTGTTTGACCAATATAGGAGAGAAAAATGAATCATTCCAAAATTATATTAGATCAGAATTTAGGCTCATATGTAACTATCCCTGAAGTTAATGAAAAAGTCAGACTGGAATTATCAGATGACCTAACAATCGCTAGTTTAGCAAATAATCTTCCAAGTAGTTATGAAAGTAAAATTTTTGAACTGCTAAAAAATTCAGATGTTTGGTTTTATAAGTCTGTTGAAAAAATTTATAAAGAATTAGGTTGTAAAGTATCTTTAAACTTAATTGGAATCCATTTGCTTTCAGAAGATCAGGATGATGATTTTATTTTTGGGGTGGAATTTGGTTCACCAGAAGTAAATGAGCACGGCATTGGCTTGAAAATTTCATTAAGTTCAATGGACATTATTGATTATGGAGATGCTGATATTGCATATTATAAATAGACAGTTGGCTGAATCCTTGTGATAAGGGGCATAAAGCTCTGGACCAGAAAAGATTAATATTTGAGATGAAATTTAACGAGGTCAATATGAATCAAACACTTACAAATCAAAAAAGAAAACGAACTACGATTAGAAATCAAATACTGAAGGCGAGAGATTTTGATCTTGAAAAAGAACAGCTTTTTGTTACAGAAGCAATTTTAGAAGCATTAAAAGCTGGTAAAAAAAGTCTTGTGGTTACTTGTGAGGAAAATGGAAAAACCGAAACGTATTCCTATAAACATGTGCGAATGATTCATGCCATTCAACCATATACTTTGGTTGCTGAATTTATTGAAAACAAGACTTCGGAAACCTATCAATCTTTGCTAAACGGCTGTTTTTGTTCTGTAATGGCAGACATGGCCTCTGCTAAATATTTAGCTAAAGGCGGCTCAAACTTTGACACAGACATTTGTTTAAATATCTTATTTGCGATCGCCTATTTAGACAGTATTTATGTAGAGTTTTTGATTGATAAATTAATCTATTTTAAAGAAGCCCAAGTTGAAAAAGGGAAGAAACCTATCTTCTTTTCGTCCAGTAGTTTATTGCCTTTAGTCGTTTATCTTTATGGAAATGGTGAGGGTGATCGACTTGCTAACATTCTGGAGAATGCTTGTGATGCTAAATATAAACCATTGGACTCAAATCCTTATAAGAATGTGAATGATGCCTATAAACAGGTTATGGAAACTATTTTTTCAGAGGATGTTGATGTTTTTAGAGAAATAATTTTATCCATGTGTGATTATCATTTAGAGAAAACCAAAGATAGTCATTTAGTAGAATTCAACACCTTACTATGGCAATATTTCCCAATCGAAATCTTAGTTTTATTAAAAGAACGTCAGAAAAAAGGTCTCTCAATAGATGGAATTAGGCATCCCTTGCTTGATGATTTTTTACCCTATTTCATGACTGAATTTCAGATATCAGAGCAAAATAAGATGATACTTGGAACCATCTCAGAATAGCTATGTGACATATATAGATAAATCAATAGGAATAGAACACTTACAAATCAAAAAAGAAAACGAACTACGATTAGAAATAAAGTACTTAAGGCGAGAGATTTTGCTCTTGATAATGAACAGCTTTCTTTGGAGAGGTCGTTTTAGATGCATTATAAGCTGGTCAAAAAATATAGAGGTTACCGATAAAGGCAATGGTAAAACCAGAAACTAAAATTATTAACTATAAAGGACGATTGAGTTAGGAGAGAATTATGAATTATTATTTTATGATGGATGATAAAGCACATAAGTCATTTAATTTTAATGTGACTTATGGGAGACTTGATTTTGAAATACAGAAGAAGCCATTAGAAGAGGAGTGGAGTAGGCCGTTTGATTATATTTATGACCCAAGTTCTTCGGATACAATTTATTATAATTTTGTTAATAAAAAAGATATCTTAAGAAAGATTGATTTTGGATATGATTATTATGAGACAACTAATGGGTATTTTATATCAGAAAAACTATTTTTAGTTTTAAGTGAATTTAAAATTCAAGGCTGTGTTTTTAAGAAAATTAAATTCACTATTGATGGCAAAGTCATATCATCACCGGAGTTTTATCTTTTAAGGTTTAATATTTATACACTTGATAACCCTGCTCCTGATTTTGTAGACTATGATAAAACAGAACTATTGCCTTCTAAGACTAATAATGTCGTTACAAGGAAGCTTGTTTTAAATGATAATATTGAATTGGATGTTTTTAAGTTAGGGAAGGTTGAATTGTTATCGGCTTTTGGCATGGTTATTTCAGAAGAAGTAAAACGCGCTATAGAAGAAAATGATTGTGGTAAGGGAATTAAGTTTTTACCAATAGGAACTGCTCAAGAAGAATATTGTAAGAACAGTTTTAAGGATTTTACTAGTTTAATAAAAAGAGCAAAGCCTAAACTACCCTAATATTTAGTATCCCTTTTAAAAAATAAGACTCTATTCTACATCATTGGAGATTTCAGGCAGAAAATAGTTGATTTTAAATCTCTTTCTAGTTAATTAAAAACATTACTGTGTTAGAAATTTGTGTTAATTTAAAAAAATATGAACTTGAGAAATTTATAAATGAAAAACATACCTTTATTAGGTGAAGTAATGGCCAATGATTACAAAGAAAAAATCGTTCATATGCTTGGGACATCTGCTTATTGGTATGAGTTAGCTGAAAAACGAATCTTTTCGGAACTATCCATTATGGGGCAGTTAATGGCGATCTATCTGCTCTCCGAACAGACGTCATCCGATTTAATTTTTGGCTTATTATTTAGAGTGGACGCTGAAGTAGAGCATGGAAGAGGAATGAAGATTTCACTTGAAGAGATGACTATCATTGACTATGGAGATACTGATAGAGCATTTTGTTAGATTAGAAATGCATATCAGTAAGTTTAACGAATTGCGAATAATTCCCCCCATTAATATCAAAGGAGAATGAAGATGAAAAAGACCTACTTTGTTTATCGTGATAGTGAAGCCTTGGAAAGGCAAAGTGATGGAGTTGAGTTCTGTAAAATACCTGAGTTCTATGATAATCAGATCTATTTTTATTGCGATGAATATATGCTTTTTTGGACATCTATAGAAGATGTAGGTGATTTGAATAAAGCTAGAGATTTTAAACTAAAACACAACATAGTACCAGCAACACTAGAAGAGATTAGTAATGAAGGATTGATTAACTACGTTAATTTAGTAAAACAATACAATATTGAGAATGGAAAAGTTGAGGGGATTACCTATATCCATTTAGATTGCTAGTAAACTGTAATGAACATCTCTTAACATCCTATGAAAGAGCAGGTAATGAAATGAAAGAGGCCAAAGAACTCTTCGTAAAAAATGGCTTTTCGCGACTAAAGCGAACCCATAACTATTATAAAATTGACCATGATTTTTACACGGTGATCTATTTTCAACGAAAATCAGATGGGACTGTCTATTTCGTGAATATTGGCATTCATCCCCTCTTTCTGGAATCGGGACTGTTAGAAGAAGTGGATTGTGCTTTAAGGACTCGATTAGGTTCTATCGATAATAGAAATGGCATGGATCAAGCTGAATTGGAAAAGGCTGTCCGAGAGGCCATCGATTTTACTGCTCAGTTTTCATCGTATCCTACCGTATTTTCGAGCATAGATCCCGAGAAGGATATTGATAAGGATTGGTTGTTAAAACAATTCTCTATCACCAAAGTGAACTTATGCAGATTGTATGTTGAGTATTATGATGCAATCGATTCTAAGAAGCTAGCTTTAGATTTTGCAAACTATGGCTTATCCATTACACCTAAGATTGCCTCTGTTCCCAAAAACTTCTTTAAAACCTATATTCGTTCGGGAGAAATAATCAAAGCGAATTATTAGGGTGGAATGAAAGTGCTGATTGACTGGTCAACATTCTGATAAAAGGAAGAAATAGGAGAAAAGAAATGAATGTTAAAGAACTCATCGAAGAGGTTGAAAATAATGTTTCCTTAGCATTCTATGTCAGTCTTGAACCAAAAAGGAAATAAGAAATGAAAAATTATTTAATGGATGAAAGTATATTCAAGTATCCTGAATCTTTTAAAAAAATGATAGAACTCAATTTAGTTGATTTTGATATTTGGTATCTGTTGGATTCAGAATGGGCCTTGTCCTTGTATAAGGGATTGCAGGAAAGGTACCCGACAAGAAAGTTGATTCCATTTGCCAAAAGAGGGGATTGTGATGATACTGCTTGTTTTGAAATTGGAAAAGGCAATAAAGTTCAACTGATTCATGACTTTGCTGCAGAAGGCTGGGAGCAAAGGCAAGAGTTTCATGACTTTTGGGAATGGGTGGAATATGCAGTCAAATGCATGATAGAATATAATAAAGATGATGGGATAGAGTAAAGGCCTATTGTAAGTGTTAATAGGAGTAGATAGATGAAAGTTAAAGATCTATTAGAGGAGATTGAGACTGATACTCAAATCGGATCGTATTTAAGTCTTGTACCTAAAAAGAATAAGAAAACTCAGACAGATGGTATGCATGTTCTCAACCGTTTGTGCTATATCTTTTATTTGTCAGATCGACGTGACTTGTCTGAGTATTTAATTAAGAAAATGTTGAAAGTTCCTTTTGAAGGGAATTATCGAACGTGGGAGCCTGTTCAAAATTCTGCCTTACTAGCTATTCTAATTGATGAAGATAATTATCTCACACAAGTCAAAGATAGGATTTTATATGCTCGAGATTTCGGTGATGAAGTAAGTGTATCTGGTAAGAAAAAGGTTCATAAGCGATTTTTGACAGGTTTTAGATTAAATACTCTAAAAAAAGAATTAGAGAAAACCAAGGACGAAACCTCACAAATGAATAAAAGAATGGGAATCTTAGAAACCATTTCACTCCTTCGTAACTACATGTTAGAAAATGGATTCAAGCAACTCTATCCCTTTAAATAAAAGAGTAAAGAAATAAAAGGAGCAACCCATGACACCGCAAGAAATGTGGAATGCATACAAGAAAATCAATCCCTCGATCGGAGATGAGATCGATGCTTGGGCTTTTGGAGTGGAAGCCGATCTCTTGGCAGATTTGGTTTTAAAAGGTGAAAAGACGGCAACTGCATCAGCCTATGATCTTTATGCAGTTGATAACGAACCCCTTCCGCGAGAAGGAACTTTTGATATCATTTTAGATAGCCAAGATCGAGCTGTCTGCATTGTCGAAATTACAAAGGTTTCCGTTCAGCCCTTTCATCAAGTTTCTGCTGAACATGCCTTTAAGGAAGGGGAAGGTGACAAATCCCTAGCCTACTGGCGTCAGGTTCATGAGGACTGTTTCGCTGAGTGGCTGAGAGAGGCAGGACTAACTTTTACGCCTGACAGCAAGGTTGTTTTAGAAGAATTTCGCAAGGTCTACCCTCTGTAGACCGCTAGTAGAAAGAAAGTTTTGGAAATCACCGTCCAATCCTTTTTTCTTAAGCAAAACATGATATAATAAGTTTGTTTGAATAAGAGTAAAACTCTTAAACTTAGAATAGGAGAAAACTATGCAAGCAGTTGAACATTTTATTACGCAATTTGTTCCTGAACATTATGATTTATTTTTGGACTTGAGTCGTGAGACCAAGACCTTTTCTGGGAAGGTGACCATCACTGGTCAAGCCAAGAGTGACCGTATTTCCCTTCACCAAAAAGATTTGGAAATCGCTTCTGTAGAAGTTGCGGGTCAAGCGCGTCCATTTACAATTGATCATGACAATGAAGCCCTTCATATCGAATTGGCTGAGGCCGGTCAAGTTGAATTAGTCATCGCTTTTTCAGGAAAAATCACAGACAACATGACAGGGATCTACCCTTCTTACTACACAGTGGATGGTGTCAAGAAGGAAGTCTTGTCTACGCAGTTTGAAAGCCATTTTGCGCGTGAAGCCTTCCCATGTGTGGATGAGCCAGAAGCCAAAGCAACCTTTGATCTCGCTCTTCGCTTTGACCAAGCAGCAGGTGAGTTGGCCTTGTCAAACATGCCTGAGATTGATGCGGATAACCGCAAGGAAACAGGTATTTGGAAGTTTGAGACAACACCTCGTATGTCATCTTACTTGTTGGCCTTTGTAGCTGGTGACTTGCAAGGGGTTACTGCTAAAACTAAAAATGGTACCCTCGTAGGTGTCTATTCAACCAAAGCTCACCCATTATCAAACCTTGATTTCTCATTGGACATTGCCGTTCGCTCAATCGAGTTTTACGAAGATTACTACGGAGTTAAGTACCCAATCCCTCAATCTCTTCATATCGCCCTCCCTGACTTCTCAGCAGGTGCCATGGAAAACTGGGGTCTGGTAACCTACCGTGAAGTTTACTTGGTTGTGGATGAGAACTCAACCTTTGCTAGCCGTCAACAAGTTGCCCTTGTCATCGCCCACGAGCTTGCTCACCAATGGTTTGGGAACCTCGTTACTATGAAATGGTGGGATGACCTTTGGCTTAATGAAAGCTTCGCTAACATGATGGAATACGTCTGTGTGGATGCCATTGAACCAACTTGGAATATTTTTGAAGACTTCCAAACAGGTGGAGTTCCAGCGGCGCTTAAACGCGATGCGACTGATGGCGTTCAGTCTGTTCACGTTGAAGTCAAACACCCAGATGAAATCAATACCCTCTTTGATGGCGCTATCGTCTATGCCAAAGGAAGCCGTCTCATGCACATGCTTCGTCGTTGGCTCGGTGATGCGGATTTTGCTAAAGGTTTGCATGCTTACTTTGAAAAGCACCAGTACAGCAACACCATTGGTCGTGACCTTTGGAATGCTCTCGGACAAGCATCAGGTCGTGATGTTGCGGCCTTCATGGATTCTTGGTTGGAACAACCTGGTTATCCAGTTCTCACTGTCAAAGTTGAAAATGATGTCTTGAAGATTTCACAAAAACAATTCTTTATCGGTGAGCATGAAGACAAGAACCGTCTCTGGGTGGTGCCACTGAATAGCAACTGGAAAGGATTACCAGATACACTTGAAACTGAAAGTATCGAAATTCCTGGCTATGCCGCTCTTCTTGCTGAAAATAAAGGAGCACTTCGCCTCAATACTGAAAATACTGCCCATTACATTACAGACTATCAAGGAGACTTGTTAGAGGCTGTTCTTGCTGAGCTAGAGACACTTGATAACACAAGCAAATTGCAAATCGTTCAAGAACGCCGTTTGCTTGCTGAAGCAGGGCACATTTCTTATGCTGACTTGCTCCCAGTCCTTGATAAACTTGCTAAGGAAGAGTCTTACCTTGTTGTTTCAGCTGTTTCTCAAGTGATTGCTGCCCTTGAGCGCTTTATTGATGAAGGAACAGAAACTGAGAACGCCTTTAATACACTCGTTGCTAAATTGGCTCGTCACAACTATGACCGTCTTGGCTTTGAAGCCAAAGATGGAGAATCAGATGAAGATGAATTGGTTCGTCAGTTGACCATTTCCATGATGATTCGCTCTAATGATGTAGAAGCTAGTCAAGTCGCTAGTCAAATCTTTGCAGCTCACAAGGATAATCTTGCAGGACTTCCTGCAGCCGTCCGAGCTCAAGTTCTCATTAATGAAATGAAACACCATGAGACCAAGGACTTGGTCGCAACTTATCTGGACCTCTACACTCATACGACAGATGCTGTCTTCAAACGTCAGCTGTCAGCGGCTCTTGCCTACAGTACAGATGCTGATAATATCCAAACCTTGATTCGTTCATGGAAGGATAAGTTTGTTGTGAAACCACAAGACTTGTCTGCTTGGTATTACCAGTTCCTAGATCATCAAACAACTCAAGAAACTGTTTGGGTATGGGCGCGTGAAAACTGGGATTGGATCAAGGCAGCTCTTGGTGGGGATATGAGCTTTGATAGCTTTGTTATCCTACCTGCCCATGTATTTAAGACTGAGCAACGCTTGGCAGAATACAAGGCCTTCTTTGAGCCCCAACTTTCTGACCTAGCTCTTAGCCGTAACATCCGCATGGGGATCAAGGATATCGCAGCGCGTGTTGACTTGATTAAGCGTGAGAAAGCAGCAGTAGAAACTGTTGTAGCTCAATATGGCAAAGCTTAATTCATTCGAAATGTAAATAAAAAACTCAACTTTCTATCTTAAAAGAAGAGAGAGTTGAGTTTTTTTTAAGGCAATTTTGGTATAATAATCATAACAAGGAGGAGTTTCTGATGATAAAAATCTTATTAGTAGAAGATGACCTGGGTCTGTCAAACTCAGTATTTGACTTTTTAGATGATTTTGCAGATGTCATGCAGGTTTTTGATGGAGAGGAAGGTCTCTACGAAGCAGAAAGTGGCGTTTATGACTTGATTTTGCTTGACCTGATGTTGCCTGAAAAAAATGGCTTCCAAGTTCTGAAAGAATTGCGTGAAAAAGGAATTACGACACCAGTCCTTATCATGACCGCTAAGGAAAGTTTGGATGATAAGGGACATGGTTTTGAGTTGGGGGCAGATGACTACCTCACCAAACCTTTCTACCTAGAAGAACTCAAAATGCGGATTCAAGCCCTTCTCAAACGTTCAGGCAAGTTTAACGAAAATACCTTGACCTATGGGGATGTAGTCGTCAACCTTTCAACGAATGAAGTGAAGGTGGAAGATACTCCTGTGGAACTACTCGGAAAAGAGTTTGAGTTATTGGTTTACTTCCTTCAAAATCAAAATGTCATTCTTCCCAAGACACAAATTTTTGACCGTCTATGGGGATTTGATAGCGATACGACGATTTCAGTTGTAGAAGTCTATGTCTCAAAAGTTCGTAAGAAATTGAAGGGAACAGCCTTTGCTGAAAATCTTCAAACCTTGCGTAGTGTCGGGTATATTTTAAAAGATGTTCAATAAATTAAAAAAAACATGGTACGCGGATGATTTTAGCTATTTCATTCGAAACTTTGGAGTGTTCACCCTGATCTTCTCTGCGATGACCTTGATTATCCTTCAGGTCATGCACTCCAGTCTCTACACTTCTGTAGATGAAAAACTCCAAGCTCTTAGTAGTAGTCCCCAAGCGGTTATCCAGTTAGCCCTTAATCGGGCAACTGAGGAAGTCAAGGATATTCAACCAGCAACAGCGGATGCCAGCAAGGCTGAAATCAAGCCCAATGTTAGCTCCAATACAGAAGTTTTGCTTTTTGACAAGGATTTTAACCAACTCTTACTGGGCAATCGTTTTTTAGGCTTGGACAAAATCAAGCTGGATAAGAAAGAGTTGAATCATATTCGCCAAATCCAAGTCGTCAACAGCTATGGTCAGGAAGAAACCTATCGAATGGTCTTGATGGAAACCAACTCTTCTTCTGTCTCAAGTAACGTCAAGTATGCCGCGGTTTTAATCAATACCAGCCAGCTCGAGCAAATCAGCCAAAACCACGAGCATTTAATTGTTGTAGTGATGGCTAGTTTCTGGCTCCTGTCTTTAATTGCCAGTGTTTACTTGGCACGTGTCAGTGTCAAACCCTTGCTGGAAAGTATGCAAAAGCAGAAGTCCTTTGTTGAAAATGCGAGTCATGAACTGAGAACGCCTTTGGCCGTTTTACAAAATCGTTTAGAGAATCTCTTTCGAAAACCAGAGGCAACAATCATGGAATCCAGCGAAAGTATTGCCTCCAGTCTTGAAGAAGTTCGCAACATGCGTTTCCTCACGACCAATCTTCTCAACCTTGCACGTCGAGATGATGGAATCAAACCAGAAATAGCAGAAGTTTCTCCACAATTCTTTAAAACAACCTTTGCTAACTATGAGTTGATTGCTTCTGAAAATGATCGTGTTTTCAACTATGAAAATCGAATTTATCGTCCATTCATGACCGATCAGTTGCTCTTAAAACAACTCATGACCATTTTATTTGACAATGCCATCAAGTATACCGAAGAAGATGGGAAAATTGAGTTTGTAGTCTATGCTACAGATCGCCACCTCTATCTTACAGTAACGGATAATGGAATTGGAATCTCAGCTACTGACAAGAAGAAAATCTTTGATCGATTTTATCGTGTAGACAAGGCGAGAACCCGTCAGAAAGGTGGCTTTGGTTTGGGACTTTCTTTGGCCAAGCAAATCGTAGATGCCTTACGAGGAACGATTAGCGTAAAAGATAACAAACCCAGAGGAACAATTTTTGAAGTTAAGATTGCCATCCAATCTCCTTCAAAACGTAAGAATAAATAAAAAAGACAGTTATATAACTGTCTTTTTTGATAACTAGAAAAGAGGTTGGTACTACTACCAACCTTTATTTTGAAAGTTTTCGTTTAATAATCTTTCGTTGAAGTTGTAAAAGTGCGAAGCTTGTTGCCATAGCAGCGACAAAGGATAAAGCTGTATTTAATTTTATAGCTAAAAAGATAAAACTAAATAGTGCCATAAAAATACAGAAACAAGCGATATTTACAAAAAATAAAATCTCTTTTAGGTTAGGGCCGACTGGGGCTTCAGGTGTGTAATCTTGGTAAAGCGGAGTTTGTTTCGATTCGGGAGCTTGTTCAAACTCATAAGCTTCTAGTTTTCTTGCGGGCATGATTCTCTCCTTAACAGTACACAACTATTTTATCATTTTTTATGCAGAGAATTATTACAGAATTGTTACAAAACTACTAAAGTCTCTTATCAACTTCTAAGTCGCTCTCTTGACACCTACAAGGGAAAATGGTAGCATGGATGTTACACTTAAAACAGATGACCTAACCTTTTCTATTATAAATATACTGAGAAAGGAAAGGATAACTTATATAAATTGATAGCAAGCTGAGGCTTTTTCCTAAGATGATTTGTTGAGTTGCTACCTGGATACTTTTGAAGAGTATTGGTAGGAGTTGTTTTGAATGGATGATAAGACAGCGATTCTGTCTATTGGACTGGGTGGCTTTTTGCTACCTCTGGGGAAAAGTTAAAGGAGATAAGCATGTATCTTGCTATCAAAGAAATAGTACGAAACAAACTTCGATATAGTTTGATTCTAACTACCATTTTTCTTATCGCTTTTATGGTCTTTTTTATGACCAGTCTAGCTCTTGGTCTTGTGCGAAACAACCGAGCAGCTATTGATAATTGGCAAGCAACGGGTGTTGTTTTATCCGACTACGCAAATGATAATTTGACAGCATCCTTTATTCCTGAAAAGGACTACAAGGATAAGAGTTCTGAAGAGGCTGCTCCATTGGGCTATATGTTTGCTGTAACCAATCTAGTCGATGGTAGTGAAAAAGTCAATGTTTCCATTTTTGCTCAAGACTGGGACGCTTTTATCTCACCTAGTTTGACGGAGGGTCGTTATCCTGAAGGAGATGATGAGGTTGTTGTGGATCAGTCTTTTGAGAACTATGGGATGAAGCTAGGCGACGCCATTCAGCTTAATGGAAGCGAGGCAAGTTACAAGATTGTAGGCCTGACTCAAGGAAATAAATTTTTCACTGAGCCTGTTGTATTTACGAGTCTGACAACTTATTGGACCCTACAAGGAACCTTGAGAGCCAATCGTTCCATCTCTGCCTTAGTATTGAAAAATGACATAGAAGTGACTGGCGATGGACTGAAACAGATTTCCATTCCAAAAATGATATCGAAAATTCCTGGTTACACACCTCAGGTTAATGTATTTTCAGGAATGATTCTTGCTATGATTGTCATTACAGGCTTGATTGTGGGTATTTTTGTTTATATCATTACCATCCAAAAACTAGGACTTTATGGAATAATGCGAGCTCAAGGAATACAGATCAAAACCATTGTATGGTCTCTTTTTTGTCAAATCTTTCTCCTAGCTGGTATGGGGATTGCTTTAGCTTTGCTGGCAATCGGAGGAGTGATTTTAGTATTACCAGCTACCTTCTTTTTCTATCCAAGTTGGATAGCTTACTCTGTCCTAAGCTTGGTGATTTCCTTGATGGCCCTTCTAGGTGGTGTCATTTCACTTCCACGCTTGCTAAAGGTGGATCCGATTACTGCGATTGCAGAATGATAAGGAGAATAGTATGACAGCATTGATTGAAATGACTCAAGTGACAAAAACCTACGGGGAAGGAAAGATGAAAGTCGTAGCCCTGCATGAGACGAATTTTCAGTTAAATGCGGGAGAGTTCGTAGCTATCGTTGGGCCTTCAGGTTCTGGAAAGACGACCTTTCTAACAACCCTAGGACAACTACAGGAAGCTTCGAGTGGAAAGATTCTAGTCAAAGGGAAGGAAACAGGCAGTTTGACGGAGAAGGAGAAAACAGACCTCCGCTTTAGAGAGTTTGGCTTTATTCTACAAGCTTCAAACTTAATTCCTTTTCTAACGGTCAAGGAACAGCTGGATTTGATTGACAGACTGGATAAGGGAAAAAATAGTAAAAGTGATCGAAAAGAGCTGTTTGACTTGTTGGATTTGGAAAAAGTTCAAAATCATTATCCCAAAGCTCTATCGGGTGGCGAACGTCAGCGTGCCGCGATTGCTAGAGCGCTCTATAACAATCCAAGCATTGTGCTTGCAGATGAGCCGACAGCCAGTCTTGACACTGAGCGTGCCTACCAAGTAACGGAGATGTTGGCTGCCATTGCCCATGAACAAGGCAGAGGAGTTGTCATGATCACTCATGATACACGCCTTCTTGATAAGGTTGACCGTATTTATGTCATGAATGATGGCCACCTAGTTGAAGAAACACATGCATAAAATAGAGTGAATAGTACAAGTTACTGTTCACTTTTTTGATTGGAAAAGATAGAAATAAGTTTAACTTTTTGTGAAACTATCAGTACCCATAGATGATTTTTGAGAAATGTGGTATAATTTTTCTTATGGAAAAGATTATCATTACAGCAACTGCTGAAAGTATTGAACAAGTTGAACAGTTACTAGAAGCTGGCGTAGACCGTATCTACGTTGGTGAGAAAGATTTTGGCCTTCGTCTGCCAACGACTTTTAGTCATGAAGACCTACGCATCATCGCTAATCTCGTTCATGAAGCAGGCAAAGAATTGATTGTTGCGGTTAATGCCCTCATGCACCAAGATATGATGGACCGTATCAAGCCTTTCCTAGACTTCTTGGAAGAAATCAAGACAGACTATATTACAGTAGGAGATGCAGGTGTCTTTTACGTGGTAAACCGTGATGGCTATTCCTTTAAAACCATTTACGATGCTTCAACCATGGTAACAAGTAGTCGTCAAATTAACTTCTGGGGTCAAAAGGCAGGGGCCTCTGAGGCTGTTTTGGCGCGTGAAATTCCATCTGCTGAGCTCTTCAAGATGCCTGAGATTTTGGAAATTCCTGCTGAAGTATTGGTTTACGGAGCTAGTGTCATTCACCATTCTAAGCGTCCGCTCTTGCAAAACTACTATAACTTCACGCACATCGATGATGAAAAGACACGTAAACGTGACCTCTTCTTGGCTGAACCAAGTGATCCAGAGAGCCATTACTCTATCTTTGAAGACAATCATGGCACCCACATCTTTGCAAATAACGACCTTGATTTGATGACCAAATTGACAGAACTAGTGGAGCATGGCTTTACTCACTGGAAACTTGAAGGACTTTACACCCCAGGTAAGAATTTTGTAGAAATTGCTAAACTCTTTATTCAAGCGCGTGGCTTAATCCAAGAGGGCAACTTTAGCCATGACCAAGCTTTCTTGTTAGATGAGGAAGTGCGCAAGTTACACCCTAAAAACCGTTTTCTCGATACAGGATTCTATGATTACGATCCAGATATGGTTAAATAGGACACCAAAACCCGAAATAAAAATGTTCGGGTTTTTCCAGTGTATCCATGAAATAAAAACGGATACATGTTATAATAAAAATAGCTCTTTAATGGAGGTGTTTAAGTGGAGAATCTGAAAAAGATGGCAGGTATCAAGGCTGCTGAGTTTGTCAAAGATGGCATGGTA
Organism: Streptococcus oralis; assembly: GCF_026782125.1. GTDB lineage: Bacteria > Bacillota > Bacilli > Lactobacillales > Streptococcaceae > Streptococcus > Streptococcus oralis_CE. The sequence goes on from NZ_JAKUVY010000005.1 coordinate 314,832, forward strand.
GTTGGACTCGGTACTGGATCAACTGCCTACTATTTCGTAGAAGAAATTGGTCGTCGGATTAAGGAAGAAGGTTTGCAGATTACTGCTGTAACGACTTCCAGTGTGACTAGTAAACAGGCAGAGGGACTCAATATTCCGCTCAAGTCGATTGATCAAGTAGACTTTGTCGATGTGACGGTTGACGGGGCGGATGAAGTAGATAGCCAGTTTAACGGAATCAAAGGTGGTGGTGGTGCCCTTCTCATGGAGAAGGTTGTCGCAACGCCCTCAAAAGAATACATTTGGGTGGTAGATGAAAGCAAACTGGTAGATCAACTAGGTGCTTTTAAATTGCCAGTAGAAGTGGTTCAGTATGGCGCAGAACAGGTCTTTCGTCGGTTTGAGCGAGCTGGCTACAAACCAAGTTTCCGTGAAAAAGACGGCCAACGTTTTGTGACCGATATGCGTAACTTTATCATTGACCTAGCCTTGGATGTCATTGAAGATCCAATTGCCTTTGGACAAGAATTGGACCATGTCGTTGGTGTCGTAGAGCATGGCTTGTTCAACCAAATGGTGGATAAGGTCATCGTTGCTGGACGAGATGGTGTTCAGATTTTAACTTCAACAAAAACAAACTAATCAACATAATAAGGAGACAGACTATGTCAAAATTTAATCGAATTCACTTGGTGGTACTGGATTCCGTGGGAATCGGTGCTGCACCAGATGCCAATAACTTTGTCAATGCAGGAGTTCCAGATGGAGCTTCCGACACACTGGGACATATCTCAAAAGCTGTTGGTTTGAATGTGCCAAACATGGCTAAAATCGGTCTAGGAAATATTCCTCGTGAAACGCCCCTTAAGACTGTACCATCTGAAAGCAATCCAACAGGATATGTGACAAAATTGGAAGAAGTATCTCTTGGTAAGGATACCATGACTGGTCACTGGGAAATAATGGGACTTAACATCACAGAGCCTTTCGATACTTTCTGGAACGGATTCCCAGAAGAAATCTTGACAAAGATCGAAGAATTTTCAGGACGTAAGGTCATTCGTGAAGCCAACAAACCTTACTCAGGAACTGCTGTTATCGATGATTTCGGACCACGCCAGATGGAAACTGGGGAGTTGATTATCTATACTTCAGCTGACCCTGTTTTGCAGATTGCTGCCCATGAAGACATCATCCCTTTGGATGAATTGTACCGTATTTGTGAATACGCTCGTTCGATTACCCTTGAGCGCCCAGCCCTTCTAGGTCGTATCATTGCCCGCCCTTATGTAGGTGAACCAGGTAACTTCACTCGTACAGCAAATCGTCGTGACTTGGCAGTATCTCCATTTGCACCGACTGTTTTGGATAAATTGAATGAAGCTGGTATCGATACTTACGCTGTTGGAAAAATCAACGATATCTTTAACGGTGCTGGTATCAATCATGACATGGGCCACAACAAGTCAAACAGCCACGGAATTGATACACTATTGAAGACCATGAAACTTGCTGAGTTTGAAAAAGGATTCTCCTTCACAAACTTAGTTGACTTTGATGCCCTTTACGGCCACCGCCGCAATGCTCATGGTTACCGTGATTGCTTGCATGAGTTCGATGAACGCTTGCCTGAAATTATCGCAGCCATGAGAGAGAACGACCTTCTCTTGATTACTGCGGACCATGGAAATGACCCAACCTATGCAGGAACAGACCATACTCGTGAATATATTCCATTGTTGGCCTATAGCCCTTCCTTTAAAGGAAATGGTCTCATTCCTGTCGGACATTTTGCAGATATCTCAGCGACAGTTGCGGATAACTTTGGTGTTGAAACTGCCATGATTGGGGAAAGTTTCTTAGATAAATTGGTATAAGATGACGCGATATGCTTTACTTGTTCGGGGAATTAATGTCGGTGGGAAAAATAAGGTTGTCATGGCGCAACTTCGTCAAGAACTGACAGAGTTGGGACTGGAAAAGGTTGAGACCTACATCAACAGTGGCAATATTTTCTTTACTTCGACAGACCCCAAAGCCCGATTGGTTGAAAAGTTAGAGGCTTTCTTTGAAATCCATTATCCATTTATTCAGAGCTTTTCTTTGTTGAGTCTTGAGGACTTTGAAGCGGAACTTGAAAATCTGCCTGAATGGTGGACCAAAGATTTGGCACGAAGAGATGTCCTCTTCTACACGGAGGGATTGGATGTGGCTCAAGTCATCGAGAAAGTGAACAGTTTGGAACTGGAAGATGAAGTCGTTCATTTTGGAAGACTTGGAATTTTCTGGGGGAAATTCTCTGAGGAATCCTACTATGCAACTGCCTATCACAAATACTTACTCAAGATGCCTTTCTACCGCCAAATCACCATTCGTAATGCTAAAACTTTTGACAAAATCGGTCAAATGATAAAAAAATAATAAAGGAGACACAATGACATTTTTAGATAAAATCAATGAAACAGCTGCCTTCCTGAAAGACAAGGGAATCCTAGCGCCTGAGTTCGGTCTAATCCTTGGATCAGGTCTGGGAGAATTGGCAGAAGAAATCGAAAATCCAGTTGTAGTAGACTATACAGATATTCCAAACTGGGGCCGTTCGACAGTAGTCGGTCACGCTGGTAAATTGGTATATGGAGAACTTGCAGGTCGCAAGGTCTTGGCCCTTCAAGGTCGTTTCCATTTCTACGAAGGAAATCCTCTTGAAGTCGTGACTTTCCCAGTTCGTGTTATGAAAGTTCTTGGATGCGAAGGTGTCATTGTAACCAATGCTGCAGGAGGTATCGGCTACGGTCCTGGTACCTTGATGGCTATCTCAGACCATATCAATATGACGGGGCAAAACCCATTGATGGGTGAAAACTTGGATGATTTTGGTCCACGTTTCCCAGATATGTCTAAAGCCTACACTCCAGAATATCGTGCTACTGCCCATGAAGTGGCTAAAAAACTTGATATCAAGCTTGATGAAGGTGTCTATATTGGTGTAACAGGTCCGACATATGAAACCCCAGCAGAGATTCGTGCCTATAAGACATTGGGAGCAGATGCAGTTGGTATGTCTACTGTTCCTGAAGTTATTGTTGCAGCTCACTCAGGTTTGAAAGTTCTCGGTATTTCATGTATTACTAACCATGCTGCTGGTTTCCAAGAAGAACTCAACCACGAAGAAGTTGTAGAAGTGACTGAACGTGTTAAAGGTGACTTCAAAGGCTTGCTTAAAGCGATTCTTGCTGAATTGTAATCAATACTTATTATAGAAAGGTAGAGCGTGTGTTCTGATTTGAACACGAGCGGAAAACTTTTCTAGAAACTCAGAAAGGAAGGGGAATTCGGGTTTGAATTGAACTCGGACTGTTCTCTTCTATATCATAAAAATTAAGAAAGAAAGGAATTGAACCCGCCCTAAAAGCAGTGGGAAAAAGACAGTTGGTCTAGCGAGCATCGCTCACTGCACCCAACTCCTATTTTCCCCTCGCTTTTTGACTGGTTTGGTATCTTTCTAAATATCAAATATAAATTAACGAAAGGATGGGCTCCTTGTATTCGCTGAACTGAATACGGGCGGAGAACTGTGTAAAAAAGATAAACTGTCTAACATCTGCGATGTGTCGTCAGTTTCCTATTTTTCCTTTGTTCTCTGTCGCTATCCTAAATATACAATAAAGAAAGGTAGAGCGTGTGTTCTGATTTGAACACGAGCGGAAAACTTTTCTAAAAACATAGAGAGGGTGGTTCGGTTTTGAATTGAAGCCGGTCTAGTCTTCTCAATATCATCAAAATTAAGAAAGAAAGGAATTGAACCCACCCTAAAAGCAGTGGGAAAAAGATAGTTGGTCTAGCGAGCATCGCTCACTGCAGCCAACTCCTATTTTCCCTTCGCTTTTTGACGGGTTTGGTATCTTTCTAAATATCAAATATAAATTAACGAAAGGATGGGCTCCTTGTATTCACTGAACTGAATACGGGCGGAGAACTGTGTAAAAAAGATAAACTGTCTAACATCTGCGATGCTTCGTCAGTTTCCTATTTTTACTTTGTTCTCTGTCGCCCTTTATATCTTAACTATGTCTATCCATATTGCTGCTCAGCAGGGTGAAATTGCTGATAAAATTCTTCTTCCAGGGGATCCTCTTCGTGCTAAGTTTATTGCGGAGAACTTCCTTGAAGATGCTGTTTGTTTTAACGAAGTGCGTAACATGTTTGGCTACACTGGTACTTACAAGGGGCACCGTGTATCTGTCATGGGAACTGGGATGGGAATGCCATCCATTTCTATCTATGCCCGTGAATTGATTGTAGACTACGGAGTGAAAAAATTGATCCGTGTCGGAACTGCTGGTTCCTTGAATGAGGATGTTCACGTTCGTGAATTGGTCTTGGCGCAAGCAGCTGCGACTAACTCAAACATCATCCGCAACGACTGGCCACAGTATGATTTTCCACAAATCGCTAGCTTTGATTTACTAGATAAGGCCTACCATATCGCCAAAGAACTCGGAATGACTACCCACGTTGGGAACGTTTTGTCATCAGATGTCTTTTACTCAAACTACTTTGAAAAGAACATCGAGCTTGGTAAATGGGGAGTTAAGGCTGTGGAAATGGAAGCAGCAGCTCTTTACTATCTTGCTGCCCAACACCATGTTGATGCACTTGCTATCATGACCATTTCTGATAGCTTGGTCAATCCAGATGAAGACACCACTGCAGAAGAACGCCAAAACACCTTCACCGATATGATGAAGGTCGGATTGGAAACCTTGATTGCAGAGTAATCAGAGAATAGCTTTTCAATTACATTAGCTACAAGAACTGTTGTAAGTGTTTTATTTTCAATATCTTAGCAATGATAAAGGAAGAGTTGAAAATCAGATTGCTGGAGCAATTGGTTTTTAACTTTTTTAGAACTCAGTTTAAGGAGAAATGTGATGGATAAAATTGAACAATTACAAGACTTGATAGATCAAAGCCAACGGATTGTTTTCTTTGGAGGGGCAGGAGTGTCAACCGAGTCTAATATCCCAGATTTTCGTAGTTCAGATGGCCTTTATAGTCATCAGTTAGGCCGTCATTTTACGGCAGAGCAACTCGTTTCTCGGACCATGTTTGAGCGCTATCCAGAAGATTTTTTTGACTTCTATAAGAAATACCTGATTTATCCAGAAGCCAAGCCTAATGCTGCTCATACTTATCTAGCTGCTTTGGAAAAGACAGGTAAGCTAAAGGCTGTTGTGACACAAAATATCGATAGTCTTCATGAAATGGCTGGCTCCCAGAAGGTCTTTAAATTGCATGGGAGTGCGGACCGAAATTACTGCCTAGGTTGTCATCGTTTCTATGACTTAACTGCCTTTCTGGCCCTCGAGGGACCTGTTCCCCACTGCTTAGACTGTGGTAAGGTGGTCAAGCCTGACGTGACCTTGTATGAAGAATCACTTGACATGGATGTCTTTAGCCAAGCTGCACAAGCTATTCGGCAAGCAGACTTGCTGATTATTGGTGGGACTTCCTTGGTTGTTTATCCTGCAGCTAGCCTAGTAAACTATTTTTCTGGGACAAATCTGGTCCTTATCAATAAAACCAGTATTCCACAAGACAGCCAAGCTACATTGGTCATTGAAGGCAAGATTGGGGAAGTCTTTTCGAAATTGAGACAATAAAAGAATTTTAGAAGATAGCAACAAAACCTTGTTACTTGAAAGAGAAAACTATCTCATTTATTGACCAAAATCTCGCTCTTTAAGAGTTACTAAAAACTGGCTGAGAAAATCAAAACACCTTCACCGATATGATGAAGGTTAGCTTGGAAACCTTGATTGCAGAGTAAATTTGTAATAGAAAATCCTGATTTCATTTGAAATCAGGATTTTTTCATGGATGCGATTTTTTCTGGGTCTGGTGTAACACGTAGGGTCTTTTGTCCAGTATAGGTCACAAAGCCGGGTTTGCCACCTGTTGGTTTGTTGAGTTTTTTGACTTCTATCATATCAACCTGCACGAGATTTGACAAGCGCCCTTTGGAGAAGTAGGCAGCCAGTTCGGCCGCATCTGTCTTGACTTCGTCAGAAGGATTAAGATTTCCTGAGATAACGACATGGCTTCCTGGAATGTCCTTGGCGTGGAACCAAAGTTCTTCCTTGCGAGCTATTTTAAAGGTTAGCTCTTCATTTTGCAAGTTGTTTCGACCGACATAGATGATGGTTTTGCCATCGCTCGCCAGATACCGTTCTGGTTTTTTGCGTTTCTGAATTTTCTCGCGTTGGCGTCTTCTAATGAAGCCTGTTTGAATCAATTCTTCACGGATTTCAGCGATTTCCTCTAGCCCAGCTTGGTTGAGAACGGTCTCCACACTTTCTAGATAGAGAATGGTTGCCTTGGTTTCTTCAATCAGCTCAGTAAGGTATTTGACAGCTTCTTTGAGTTTCTGGTAACGTTTAAAATAGCGTTGGGCATTCTGACTGGGAGTTAGTGCCTTATCAAGCGCAATGGTGATAGGTTGGTTGGTGTAGTAGTTGTCTAGGATAACCTGGTCTTGGTCATTAGGTACTTGGTGGAGGAAGGTTGTCAACAATTCCCCTTTTTGGCGAAATTCCTCAGCATTGTCTGTCGCTAGTAACTCTTTTTTTTGTTTTTTAAGCTTATGTCGATTTTTCTGAAGTTCATTTTCAACACGACGAATCAGTTCGCTGGCTTGCTGTTTGACGCGGTCCCGTTCAGCCTTGTCCTTATAGTAGGTGTCCAGCAAGTCAGAAAGGCTGGCAAAAGGCTCTCCTACACTGTTCGTAAAAGGAACTGGACTGAAGGAAGTCTCTGTTAAGCATGGCTTGGTTGCTTGACTGAAAAAGTTACGGAAAGTAGGCAGTTTATCACTGACAAGAATGTTTTCCAATTCATTTGCCGTATCACGTCCCAGACCTTGAAAGAGACTTTGAAGATTTTTTGCTGTTAGTTCTTGGGTTTGTAGTATTTCAAAGAGTTTTTCATCCTTGACAGTAAAAGGATTGAGAGACTCGGTACTTGGCGGAGCGATATAGGTTGATCCTGGAAGCAAGGTGCGGTAGCTATTTTGTGAAAAGCCGACGTGTTTAATGACTTCGAGGATTTTATGGCTACTTTTATCGACAAGGAGAATATTACTGTGTTTACCCATGATTTCGATAATCAAGGTAGCCTGGATATGGTCTCCAATCTCGTTTTTATTGGAAACTGTAATTTCCACAATACGGTCATTTTCGATTTGCTCAATTGACTCAATCAGAGCACCCTGCAAATACTTTCTCAAAACCATGATAAAAGTCGAAGGTTGGGCTGGATTTTCAAAAGTCGTTTGGGTCAGCTGGATGCGACCAAAAACGGGATGGGCAGAAAGGAGCAGGCGATGGCTTTGGCGATTGCTACGGATTTGCAAGACCAACTCTTGTTCAAAAGGCTGATTGATTTTCTGGATGCGACCATTGACTAACTCGCTTCGCAATTCCTCAACCATGTGGTGTAAAAAAAATCCGTCAAATGACATCGTTCTCTCCTTGTGATTGTATTCCATAGTATTATATCAAAAAGGTAGAATAAAATCATGGAAATATGGTATAATAAAGCCAAGTAAAGAGAATCGAGAAGTACATGTATATTGAAATGGTAGATGAAACTGGTCAAGTTTCACAAGAAATCTTGCAACAAACCCAAGAAATTTTGGAATTTGCAGCCCAAAAAATAGGAAAAGAAGACAAGGAGATGGCAGTCACTTTTGTGACCAACGAGCGTAGCCACGAACTCAATCTCGAGTACCGTGATACCGACCGTCCGACAGATGTCATCAGCCTTGAGTATAAGCCAGAGTTGGACATTGCCTTTGATGAGGAAGATTTGCTTGAAAATCCTGAATTAGCAGAGATGATGTCTGAGTTTGATGCCTATATTGGGGAATTGTTCATCTCTATCGATAAGGCTCATGAGCAGGCTGAGGAATATGGTCACAGCTTTGAGCGTGAGATGGGCTTCTTGGCAGTACACGGCTTTTTACATATCAACGGCTATGATCACTACACTCCGGAAGAAGAAGCGGAGATGTTCGGTTTACAAGAAGAAATTTTGACAGCCTATGGACTCACAAGACAATAAACGAAAATGGAAAAATCGTGACCTGGTATCCAGTTTAGAATTTGCCCTTACAGGAATTTTGACTGCTTTCAAGGAAGAACGCAATATGCGAAAACATGCAATAACAGCTCTTGTAGTCATCCTTGCAGGTTTTGTTTTTCAGGTGTCACGGATCGAATGGCTCTTTCTCCTAATGAGCATTTTCTTGGTAGTAGCATTTGAGATTATTAACTCCGCTATCGAAAATGTGGTGGATCTAGCCAGTCACTATCACTTTTCTATGTTAGCGAAGAAAGCCAAGGATATGGCAGCTGGTGCCGTACTTGTGGTTTCCCTTCTTGCTGCAGTGACAGGTGCACTTATCTTTATCCCGCGCATTTGGGATATACTATTCTAAACTATAAGAGGAAATTATGACATTTAAATCAGGCTTTGTAGCTATTTTGGGACGTCCCAATGTTGGGAAGTCAACCTTTTTGAATCACGTCATGGGGCAAAAGATTGCCATTATGAGTGACAAAGCGCAGACAACGCGCAATAAAATCATGGGGATTTACACCACGGATAAGGAACAAATCGTCTTTATCGACACACCAGGAATTCACAAGCCTAAGACGGCTCTTGGAGATTTCATGGTGGAATCTGCCTATAGTACCCTTCGTGAAGTGGATACAGTTCTTTTCATGGTGCCAGCTGATGAGCCACGTGGTAAGGGCGACGACATGATTATCGAGCGTCTGAAAGCCGCCAAGGTTCCTGTGATTCTGGTGGTGAACAAGATTGACAAGGTTCATCCAGACCAACTTTTATCTCAGATTGATGATTTCCGTAATCAGATGGACTTCAAGGAGATTGTTCCTATCTCAGCCCTTCAGGGAAATAACGTTTCTCGTCTAATCGACATTCTGAGTGAAAATCTGGAGGAAGGTTTCCAGTATTTCCCAGCTGATCAAATCACAGATCACCCAGAGCGTTTCTTGGTTTCAGAGATGATTCGTGAGAAAGTCTTGCACCTAACTCGAGAAGAGATTCCTCACTCAGTTGCCGTAGTGGTCGACTCTATGAAGCGGGACGAAGAGACAGACAAGGTCCATATCCGAGCAACCATCATGGTGGAGCGAGATAGCCAAAAAGGCATTATCATCGGCAAAGGTGGCGCTATGCTCAAGAAAATTGGTAGCCTGGCCCGTCGTGATATCGAACTCATGCTAGGGGATAAGGTTTTCCTAGAAACTTGGGTCAAGGTCAAGAAAAACTGGCGTGATAAAAAGCTAGATTTGGCTGACTTTGGCTATAATAAAAAAGAATACTAAGTAGAGGTGGGCTCATGCCTGCTTCTTGTTTTTACAGAAGGAGGACTTATGCCTGAATTACCAGAGGTTGAAACGGTTCGTCGTGGCTTGGAAAAATTGATTTTGGGAAAGAAGATTTCTAGCCTAGAGATTCGTTATCCCAAGATGATTAAGACAGATTTGGAAGAATTTCAAAAGGAATTGCTTGGTCAGATTGTCGAGTCAATGGGACGTCGTGGCAAATATTTACTTTTTTACCTAACAGACAAGGTCTTGATTTCTCATCTGCGGATGGAAGGCAAGTATTTTTATTATCCGGACCAGGTTCCTGAACGCAAGCATGCCCATGTTTTCATCCAGTTTGAGGATGGTGGCACTCTTGTTTATGAGGATGTACGCAAGTTTGGCACCATGGAACTATTGGCGCCTGACCTTTTGGAAGCCTACTTTGTTTCTAAAAAATTAGGGCCTGAGCCAAGAGAAGAAGACTTTGATTTGCAAGCTTTTCAAACTGCCCTAGCCAAGTCTAAAAAACCTATCAAATCCCATCTCCTAGACCAAACCTTGGTAGCTGGCCTTGGCAATATCTATGTGGATGAGGTCCTCTGGAGAGCACAGGTCCATCCAGCTAGACTTTCCCAGACTTTGACGGCAGAAGAAGCGGAAGCTATCCATGACCAGACCATTGCTGTTTTGGGACAGGCAGTCGAAAAGGGCGGTTCCACCATTAGAACCTATACCAATGCCTTTGGGGAAGACGGAACCATGCAGGACTTCCATCAGGTCTATGATAAGACTGGACAAGCATGTTCCCGCTGTGGGACAGTGATTGAGAAATTCCAGCTCGGTGGACGAGGAACTCATTTTTGTCCTCAGTGTCAAAGGAGGGGCTGATGGGAAAAATCATCGGAATCACAGGAGGAATTGCCTCTGGTAAGTCAACTGTGACAAATTTTCTAAGACAAAAAGGCTTTCAAGTGGTCGATGCTGACGCAGTCGTCCACCAGCTACAAAGCCCCGGTGGTCGTCTTTATCAGCTCTTAGTTCAGCACTTTGGACAGGAAATTCTCTTAGAAAATGGAGAACTCAATCGTCCTCTCCTAGCTAGTCTCATCTTTTCAAATCCTGAGGAGCGGAAATGGTCTAAGCAAACCCAAGGAGAGATTATTCGTGAGGAATTGGCTGCATTGCGAGAGCAGTTGACTCAGACAGAAGCGATTTTTTTCATGGATATTCCCCTGCTTTTTGAACAGGACTACAGTGCCTGGTTTGATGAAACATGGCTGGTCTATGTGGACCGAGATATCCAATTAGAACGTTTCATGAAACGGGATCACCTTTCTAAGGAAGTAGCAGAGTCGCGTCTGGCAGTCCAGTGGTCTTTAGAAGAAAAGAAAAAATTGGCGAGTCATATATTAGATAACAATGGCAGTCGTGATCAGCTTGTGAGTCAAGTAGTCAAGTTACTTGAAGGAGGCGACAGCTGTGCAAGAGATTAGTTGGAAAGAGAATCTTCGTGTCGCCTGGTTTGGTAGTTTTTTAACGGGCGCCAGCATTTCCTTGGTCGTTCCTTTTATGCCTATCTTTGTAGATCAGTTGGGAATCGAGCAGGATCAGGTTGCTTTCTATGCTGGATTAGCCATCTCAGTTTCGGCTGTTTCAGCAGCTCTAGTTTCTCCCATCTGGGGTATTCTTGCTGATAAGTACGGTCGAAAGCCCATGATGATTCGAGCAGGTCTTGCCATGACCATTACCATGGGAGGTTTGGCCTTCGTGCCAAATATCTATTGGCTACTCTTTCTGCGCTTGCTTAATGGTGTATTTACTGGATTTGTTCCCAATGCAACAGCCTTGATTGCTAGTCAGGTACCTAAAGATAAGTCTGGAGCGGCTCTGGGGACTCTATCTACAGGTGTTGTTGCAGGAACACTGACGGGTCCCTTTGTTGGAGGCTTTATTGCTGAAATTTTTGGCATTCGTAATGTCTTTTTATTGGTAGGTGCTTTCTTATTTTTAGCTGCAATCCTGACTATTTTCTTTATCAAGGAAGATTTTCAACCAGTGGCTAAGGAGAAGGCTATCCCAACGAAAGAAGTATTTTCTTCTTTCAAGTATCCTAGGCTCTTAGTAAACCTATTTTTGACGAGTTTTGTCATTCAATTTTCAGCTCAATCAATTGGTCCCATTCTAGCTCTCTATGTGCGGGACTTAGGGCAGACTGAGAATCTCCTCTTTGTATCAGGATTGATCGTATCCAGCATGGGATTTTCTAGTATGATGAGTGCTGGAATTCTAGGAAAACTTGGCGATAAGGTAGGGAATCATAGATTGTTGGTCACGGCACAGATTTATTCCGTCATCATTTACCTTCTTTGTGCCCATGCGACCAGCCCCCTTCAACTTGGCGTGTATCGTTTTCTCTTTGGTTTGGGAACAGGAGCTCTCATACCAGGTGTCAATGCCCTTCTTAGCAAAATGACTCCAAAATCAGGTATTTCAAGGATTTTCGCCTTCAACCAAGTCTTTTTTTACCTCGGTGGAGTAATTGGACCTATGGCGGGATCCGCAGTTGCAGGATATTTGGGCTATCATGCTGTCTTTTATGCGACAGCAGCCTGTGTAGCTTTTAGTTGTTTATGTAACATAGTGCAATTTAGATCATTATTAAAAGTAAAGGAAATCTAGTGCGAGTAAAAATCAATCTCAAGTGCTCCTCTTGTGGCAGCATGAATTATCTAACCAGTAAGAACTCCAAAAACCATCCAGACAAGATTGAGGTGTTAAAATATTGTCCAAAGGAAAGAAAAGTAACTTTACATCTTGAATCTAAGTAGAATTTATGGTAAAATAATAGGGATTTTAAGGAGTTTGATATGTATAACCTATTATTAACCATTTTATTAGTATTATCTGTTGTGATTGTAATTGCGATTTTCATGCAACCAACCAAGAACCAATCCAGCAATGTATTTGATGCCAGCTCAGGTGATTTGTTTGAACGTAGTAAAGCGCGTGGTTTTGAAGCTGTGATGCAACGTTTGACAGGTATTTTAGTCTTTTTCTGGCTAGCCATTGCCTTAGCATTGACGGTATTATCAAGTAGATAAGAAATGGGCGAGACTAGGTCTTAGCCTATTTTTATTTTTAACGACACTTACAAAGTTATCAATCAAAAAAATTATAAAAATCTAGAAAGAAAACATGAAAGATAAAATTAAAGAATATTTGCAAGAGAAGGGGCGAGTGACGGTAAATGATCTAGCTCAGGCTCTCGGAAAGGATGGGTCCAAGGATTTCCGTGAGTTGATTAAAACCCTGTCTCTGATGGAAAGAAAGCACCAGATTCGATTTGGAGAAGATGGAAGCCTCTCCTTGGACCAGAAGAAGAAACATGAAATTACCCTCAAAGGGATTTTTCATGCCCATAAAAATGGTTTTGGCTTTGTCAGTCTGGAAGGCGAAGAGGACGATCTTTTTGTAGGAAAAAACGATGTCAACTATGCCATTGATGGTGATACCGTTGAGGTCGTGATTAAGAAAGTCGCTGACCGCAACAAGGGAACTGCTGCAGAAGCCAAGATTATCGATATCCTAGAGCATAGTCTGACGACAGTTGTCGGGCAAATCGTTCTGGATCAGGAAAAGCCCAAGTATGCGGGCTACATCCGTTCAAAAAATCAGAAAATCAGCCAACCCATTTATGTGAAGAAACCAGCCCTCAAACTTGAAGGGACAGAGGTTCTCAAGGTCTTTATAGACAAATACCCAAGTAGAAAACACGATTTCTTTGTCGCTAGTGTGCTAGACGTGGTGGGGCACTCGACTGATGCTGGGATTGACGTTCTTGAAGTCTTGGAATCCATGGATATTGTTTCAGAATTTCCAGAAGCTGTTCTCAAGGAAGCAGAAGGTGTACCAGAAGCTCCGTCTCAAAAGGATATGGAAGATCGTCTGGACCTGAGAGATGAAATCACCTTTACCATTGACGGAGCGGATGCCAAGGACTTGGACGATGCAGTTCACATCAAGCCTTTGAAAAATGGAAATCTAGAACTCGGAGTTCACATCGCAGATGTTTCCTACTATGTTACTGAGGGTTCTGCCCTTGACAAGGAAGCCCTTAACCGCGCGACTTCTGTTTATGTGACAGACCGTGTAGTTCCAATGCTTCCAGAACGACTGTCAAATGGTATCTGCTCTCTCAATCCTCAAGTGGATCGCTTGACCCAGTCTGCCATTATGGAAATTGATAAACATGGTCGTGTGGTTCATTACACCATTACACAAACAGTTATCAAAACTAGTTTTCGTATGACCTATAGCGCTGTCAATGACATCCTAGCTGGCGATGAGGAAAAGAGACAAGAGTTTAAGAAAATTGTTCCTAGTATCGAGCTCATGGCCAAGCTTCATGAAAGGCTAGAAAGCATGCGTGAAAAACGTGGAGCTCTCAATTTTGATACCAGCGAAGCAAAGATTCTGGTGGATAAAAAAGGCAAGCCTGTGGATATTGTCCTTCGTCAGCGTGGTGTTGCTGAGCGGATGATTGAGTCCTTCATGTTGATAGCCAACGAAACGGTTGCCGAGCACTTCAGCAAGCTGGACCTACCTTTTATCTATCGGATTCACGAGGATCCTAAGGCTGAAAAAGTTCAGAAGTTTATTGATTACGCTTCGAGCTTTGGCTTGCGAATTTATGGAACTGCTAGCGAGATTAGCCAGGATGCCCTCCAAGATATCATGCGTGCTGTTGAGGGAGAGCCCTATGCCGATGTATTATCCATGATGCTTCTCCGTTCCATGCAACAGGCTCGTTATTCAGAGCATAATCACGGTCACTATGGACTAGCGGCCGACTATTACACTCATTTTACCAGCCCCATTCGCCGTTATCCAGACCTCTTGGTTCACCGGATGATTCGGGACTATGGTCGTTCTAAGGAAATAGCCGAGCATTTTGAGCAAGTGATTCCAGAGATTGCGACCCAGTCTTCCAACCGTGAACGTCGTGCCATCGAGGCGGAGCGTGAAGTCGAAGCCATGAAAAAAGCAGAGTACATGGAAGAATACGTAGGTGAAGAGTATGATGCAGTTGTGTCCAGCATTGTCAAATTTGGTCTTTTTGTCGAATTGAAAAATACAGTTGAAGGCTTGATTCACATTACCAATTTGCCTGAATTTTATCATTTCAATGAACGGGATTTGACTCTCCATGGGGAGAAATCAGGAATAACTTTCCGTGTAGGACAGCAGATTCGCATTCGAGTTGAAAGAGCGGATAAGATGACAGGTGAGATTGACTTCTCTTATATTCCAAGTGAGTTTGATGTCATCGAAAAAGGCTTGAAACAAGCTGGGCGCAAAGAAAGAGGGCGTGGTTCAAGTCGCCGTTCGGATAAGAAGGAAGACAAGAGAAAATCAGGACGCTCAAATGATAAGCACAAGCATTCACAAAAAGATAAAAAGAAAAAAGGCAAGAAACCTTTTTATAAGGAAGTAGTTAAGAAAGGAGCCAAACATGGCAAAGGGCGAGGGAAAGGTCGTCGCACAAAATAAAAAGGCGCACCACGACTATACAATCGTAGATACGCTAGAGGCAGGGATGGTCCTGACTGGAACTGAAATCAAGAGTGTTCGAGCTGCTCGAATCAATCTCAAGGACGGCTTTGCCCAAGTAAAAAATGGGGAAGTCTGGCTGAGCAATGTTCATATCGCCCCTTACGAAGAGGGCAATATCTGGAATCAGGAACCTGAACGCCGTCGCAAACTCCTGCTCCATAAGAAGCAAATCCAAAAATTGGAACAAGAGACTAAAGGAACAGGGATGACCCTAGTTCCCCTCAAAGTCTATCTCAAAGACGGCTATGCCAAGCTCCTTTTAGGACTTGCTAAAGGGAAACATGACTATGACAAACGGGAGTCGATCAAGCGACGCGAACAAAACCGCGACATCGCGCGTGTGATGAAAGCTGTCAACCAGCGTTAAGAAGAGGAAATAAAATGGAAAAATTAATTGCCTATAAACGGATGCCCTTGTGGAATAAACAGACCATGCCTGAAGCTGTTCAGCAAAAGCACAATACTAAAGTCGGCACTTGGGGAAAAATTACTGTCTTGAAGGGGGCACTCAAGTTTATTGAGTTGACTGAAGATGGTGAGTTTCTAGCTGAGCACCTCTTTGAGGCAGGTGCAGACAACCCTATGGCACAACCGCAAGCCTGGCACCGAGTGGAGGCTGCGACAGATGATGTAGAATGGTACTTGGAATTTTATTGTAAACTTGAGGATTATTTCCCTAAGAAATACCAGACCAATCCAGTCCATTCAGAGGTCCTAGAGGCCATGCAGACGGTGAAACCAGGAAGAGCCTTGGATTTGGGTTGTGGTCAAGGCCGTAACTCTCTCTTTCTTGCACAGAATGGTTTTGATGTGACAGCTGTGGATCAAAATGAATTGTCCCTTGAAATCTTGCAAAGCATCGTAGAGCAAGAGGATCTAGACATGCCTGTCGGACTTTATGATATCAATTCAGCCAGCATTAGCCAAGACTATGATTTCATCGTATCGACAGTTGTTCTCATGTTCCTTCAAGCAGACCGCATTCCAGCTATTATCCAAAATATGCAGGAGCATACCACGGTCGGTGGCTATAATCTTATCGTCTGTGCCATGGATACAGAGGATTATCCTTGCTCAGTGAATTTCCCATTCATCTTTAAAGAAGGGGAGCTGGCCGACTACTACAAGGATTGGGAATTGGTCAAGTATAATGAAAACCCAGGACATCTGCACCGTCGTGATGAAAATGGTAATCGCATTCAACTACGCTTTGCGACCATGCTAGCCAAGAAAATCAAGTAAATCAAACTTAACCCAGCGAATAGAAATCACTTTGCAAGGTTTCTATTCGTTTTTGTTTGCGTTGGTTGATTGGGGCGAGCAGGATTTTATGCTATACTAGAAGTAGGAAATCAGAGCAGTAGAACTGTATTGCTGATACTCTCAGCGCAAGAAAGTCTTTATGATGGAGGTGGTCGAATGACGAGTCTTTTGGTGGAATTATATGATCGGCATGTATTGGAAAAGAATGTCTACCAAGCCTTTGTCAGTGATTGTGACGAGATTCTCTTCCTTTCTTTGACGAAAATAAGCAATGAAGAGAAAGTCTCCCTTCGTCAGTTTATCATGGAAGAGGTGTCTCATATTCAACGAGTAACCTTTCGACAGCTATCCTTAGAACAACTAGTAGATCAGTTAGATTATTGTCTAGCAGGCTATGACCAAGTCCTTCTTGATGTTTTTGGCGGAGATTCGCTACTAGCCTTATCCCTCTATCAATACGGCTTGGATCGGGACCTCCCCATCGTAGCCATGGATGTCGAACGAGGAAAACAATACAAGTGGGTAGCGGGTCAGTTAGAAAAAGAAGACTTGGACATTCCAACCCTAAGCATCCAGCAGTTGATAGCCTTGCGTGGTGGAAAAATCCTCAAATCAAAACGCCCTATCCACTCAGCTCAGCAAATTGCAGCCATCAAAAAACTAGCCAGCTCTGCCATTGCCAATCCTGCCCACTGGTATCAAGTGACCCAATTTTTCTCTCTAGCTAAGACCAATGACCTGCATGCTAAGACAGAAAAAATACTGGAAAACAATGGCAGGTATTATCACTATCCAAAATCCCTTATTCCTTTACTTGTGGAAGCAGGGATGCTTTGTATGGAAAGCGAGGACAAGAAACGAGTAGCATACAGCTTTCCAAGTCAAGAAGCTCAAGTCTTTTGCCGCAATAAGGGACATATTTTAGAGGTATATCTCTATCTCTTGGCGCTTGAATCTCAGCTGTTTGATGAGTGCATGATAGGCGGTGAGATTGATTGGAATGGCATCTTTCCAGAGGCAGACAATGTTCAAAATGAGATTGATGTCATTCTGAGAAAGGGACGCTCGATTACCTTTATCTCCTGCAAGATGACAGATTTATCTGTTGAAGCCATCAATGAACTAGAAGTCTATGCCAATCATTTTGCTGGGGAGAGTTGCCTCAAGTTAATTGTCTGTACGGGGAAAATCAATCCTGTTTATGCCAATCGCTGCCAGGAATACGGCGTGCTGGTCATTAGAAGTGAGCAGATTCCCAATCTCATTCCCATGCTAAAAAAATATTCTAAGAGACAAAAAAGATAAGAAATAATATCATGAAAGGCTGGGATTCCAGTCTTTTTTTTCTTCTTTTTCGAATAAATGAGAAAAGGAGGTAGACCATGTTTGTAGCCAGAGATGCCAAGGGGAATTTGGTAAATGCCCTCGAAAAAGATGTGACCAAGCAAGCTTATACTTGTCCAGCCTGTGGAGGCGGACTACGGTTACGCCAAGGACAGAGTATTCGGACGCACTTTGCCCATGAAAGGTTAAGAGATTGCATCGCTATATTCGAGAATGAAAGTCCAGAACACTTGGGCAACAAAGAGGCCCTTTATCACTGGGCCAAGAAAGACTGTCAGGTTGCCTTAGAATATAGTCTGCCTGAGATCCAGCAGATTGCGGATGTTCTCGTCAATGGGAAACTAGCTCTGGAGGTTCAGTGCAGTCCCTTGTCTCAAAAGCTTTTAGGCGACAGAAGTCAAGGCTACCGTAGTCAGGGCTACAAAGTTATTTGGCTACTGGGAGAAAAACTCTGGTTAAAGGAGCGATTAACACAACTGCAAAGGGGATTTCTCTATTTTAGTCAAAATATGGGTTTCTATGTTTGGGAACTAGATTTCAAAAAACAAGTTTTGAGACTCAAATATCTTCTGCATCAGGACCTACGTGGCAAGCTTCATTTTCAGGTCAAGGAATTTCCCTATGGAAAAGGAAATCTCTTGGAAATTCTACGATTTCCTTATCAGAAACAAAAACTACCTCGTTTTGCAGTTGTGCAAGATTCCACTATCTGTCACTACATTCACCAGCAGTTGTACTACCAAACGCCTTACTGGATGAAGAAGCAGGAGGAAGCTTATCATCGAGGAGACAATCTATTAAACCATCAACTGGACGACTGGTATCCCCAAGTCAAGCCGATAGAATCGGGTGATTTTTTGCAGATTGAAACGGATCTGACTAGCTATTATAGAAATTTTCAGACTTACTATCAAAAAAATCCGAAAAATAATCGCCAAAAGCTCTATCCACCAGCCTTTTATCACTTATATTTCTCAAAAAATGTGGTAAAATAGAAAGGATGGAGGAATCTTATGGTATTACAACGACATGAAATAAATGAAAAAGATACATGGGATCTTTCGACAATCTACCCAACAGACCAGGCTTGGGAAGAAGCCTTGAAAGATTTAACTGAAAAAGTACAAACAGCATCTCAGTATGAGGGACATCTCTTGGACAGCGCAGACAGTTTGCTTGAGATCACAGAATTCTCACTCGACTTGGAACGTCAAGTTGAAAAGCTTTATGTCTATGCGCATATGAAAAATGACCAGGACACGCGTGAGGCCAAGTATCAAGAGTACTATGCTAAGGCAATGACCCTATACAGTCAGTTAGAACAAGCCTTTTCATTCTATGAACCTGAGTTTATGGAGATTAGCGAAGAGCAGTATGCGGCCTTCCTAGAAGCTCAACCAAAACTCCAAGTTTACAAGCACTTTTTTGACAAGCTCTTGCAAAAGAAAGACCATGTTCTTTCGCAACGTGAGGAAGAATTGCTTGCTGGAGCAGGAGAAATCTTTGGTTCTGCTAGTGAAACCTTCGCTATTTTGGACAATGCGGATATTAGCTTCCCATACGTGCTTGATGACGAAGGCAAGGAAGTGCAACTCTCACACGGTACTTACATCCGTTTGATGGAGTCTAAAAACCGTGAAGTGCGTCGTGGTGCCTATGAAGCCCTTTATGCGACATATGAGCAATTCCAACACACTTATGCTAAGACTTTGCAGACAAATGTTAAGGTTCAAAACTACCGAGCAAAAGTTCGCAACTATAAGAGTGCTCGCCATGCAGCCCTCGCAGCAAACTTTGTTCCAGAAAGTGTCTATGACAATCTAGTAGCAGCAGTTCGCAAGCATTTGCCACTTTTGCATCGTTACCTTAACCTTCGTTCTAAAATCTTGGGGATTTCAGATCTCAAGATGTATGATGTCTACACACCACTTTCGTCAGTAGATTATAGCTTTACCTACGAGGAAGCCTTGAAAAAGGCAGAAGAAGCTTTGGCGGTTTTAGGTGACGACTACTTGAGCCGTGTCAAACGTGCCTTCAGCGAGCGTTGGATTGATGTCTATGAAAATCAAGGCAAGCGTTCTGGTGCCTACTCTGGTGGTTCTTATGATACCAATGCCTTTATGCTTTTAAACTGGCAGGACAATCTAGACAATCTCTTTACCCTTGTCCACGAAACGGGTCACAGTATGCACTCGAGCTATACTCGAGAAACCCAGCCTTATGTTTATGGGGATTACTCTATCTTCTTGGCGGAGATTGCCTCAACCACAAACGAAAATATCTTGACAGAGAAATTGTTGGAAGAAGTAGAAGACGATGCAACACGCTTTGCTATTCTCAATAACTTCCTAGACGGTTTCCGTGGAACAGTCTTCCGCCAAACTCAATTCGCTGAGTTTGAACATGCCATCCACCAAGCAGACCAAAATGGAGAAGTCTTGACAAGTGATTTCCTCAATAAGCTCTACGCTGACCTGAACCAAGAGTACTATGGACTCAGCAAGGAAGACAATCCTCAGATCCAATACGAGTGGGCACGCATTCCACACTTCTACTATAACTACTATGTTTATCAGTATTCGACAGGTTTTGCAGCCGCTTCAGCCTTGGCTGAGAAGATTGTCCATGGTAGTCAAGAAGACCGTGACCGCTATATCGACTACCTCAAGGCTGGTAAGTCAGACTATCCGCTCAATGTCATGAGAAAAGCGGGTGTGGATATGGAGAAGGAAGACTATCTCAACGATGCCTTTGCAGTCTTTGAACGTCGCTTGAACGAGTTTGAAGCCCTTGTTGAAAAATTGGGACTAGCTTAAGATGGTAGAGTCCTATAGTAAAAATGCCAATCACAATATGCGACGTCCCGTCGTCAAGGAAGAAATCGTAGAACTCATGCGCCAGCGTCAAAAGCAGGTGACAGGTTCCTTGAAAGAATTGGAGACCTTCGCTCGCAAGGAAAACATTCCTATTATTCCCCATGAAACGGTCGCTTACTTTCGATTTCTCATGGAGACCATACAGCCCAAGAACATTTTGGAAATTGGGACAGCTATCGGTTTTTCAGCCCTTTTGATGGCGGAACATGCGCCAAATGCTAAGATTACAACCATTGACCGTAATCCTGAGATGATCGGCTTTGCCAAGGAAAACTTTGCTCAGTTTGACAGCCGCAAGCAAATCACCCTACTAGAGGGAGATGCAGTCGATGTTTTATCTAGTCTGACAGAAACTTATGATTTTGTCTTTATGGACTCGGCCAAGTCCAAGTATATCGTCTTTCTACCTGAAATCCTTAAACATTTGGAAGTTGGTGGAGTGGTGGTCTTGGATGATATTTTCCAAGGAGGAGATGTTGCCAAGGACATCATGGAAGTCCGCCGTGGTCAACGAACCATTTACCGTGGTTTGCAAAGACTGTTCGACGCAACGTTGGACAATCCAGGTCTAACAGCGACTCTAGTTCCACTTGGGGACGGCATTCTCATGCTACGAAAGAATGTGGAAAATGTAACCTTACCAGAAATGGAATAATATTAAAAATCGTATAATCCTTCTGTATCAAAAACAGGAGGATTTTTATGTCTCAAAACATCATCAATATTGGCTATGCACGCGTTTCAACCCACAAGCAAGATTTGGGCTTAGAGGTGCAAATCGATGCTCTCAAGCATTGTGACCAGCTCTTTATCGAACGTGAATCTGGTTCCAACAATGCACGCCCAGAACTCGAAAAGGCCTTAAAATTGGCTTGTGATCTTTCAAAGAAAGGGAAGCAGGTCACTTTTACTATCTATAAGTTAGATCGCCTGACTCGCTCCATGTTCAAATTGCTAGAACTAATTGAACAATTTAATGATTCGGATATTCAGCTAGTCAGCTTGCATGAAAAGTTGGAAACCGATTCGCTCATTGGTAGGTTACTTTGTATGATTTTAGGATTTGTGGCAGAAAGTGAGCTGGAAAACTTGCGATTTCGTACCCGTGAAGGACTTCGTATAGCCAAGGAAAAAGGCGTCAAACTAGGCGCCAAGCGAATTTCTAAAGAGAAGGAGGAGAGAATTATTGAGCAGTATTTGGCAGGGGGAACAAGCATCAGAACAATAGCAAAAACAGAACGAATTTCGACCTCAACCATCTATAAAGTCTTGGAACGCAACGATGTGGCCAACAATCGAAAAAAAGTTTCGCAAAATTCTTGCTAAAAACCAGACAAAATGCTACAATGAAAGCGTAAATATGTTTCGATTAACGACCGTTTGGCGAAACATTCAAAATAACAATATGAATATTTCAGAAAATACGAATTTAACAAGGTTTTGAGCCTGTGTTGGATTTGTATTTTTTTTTGTTTTTTAAGTGTATCGTTTAACGGTCCTTAGGCGATACACCAAAACCCTTGTCGCTCAAGTGGTTGAGGAGAACTTTACGAAATACTAAATCAAAAATTAGGCCTTTTGTAGTATTTGCATACCTTAAAAAGTAATTCTACATTCCTAAGGAGGAAATGATGAAAACGAATAAAGTAACCAAATTTGGTATTTCTTTGCTTTCCGTTGCAGCTCTTGGTGTTGTTGCGCCAGCTTTGATTGATACACCTATTTTTGGGTATACTGTTGTAAAAGCTGAAGAACAGCAAGAGCCGTTAAAATACCGTATCTCTTATTATGATGGAGAGACGGGGGAAGAAATCACTGCTAAAAAAACTGGGGTTATAAACCCTGGCGAAACGGTCAATGTTTATAAAGATATTGATGGTTATGAGGTGACCTCAAAGGATAGCTGGATGCCAAACTATGAGGCGACCTACGATATGGTAGCTACGTATTTCCACGGTGATCCAGATGGTTATAAAGGTTTTTATTTAGACTATAAGAAATTAGATGCGGATGTCAAGCCTTCAGAAACTCCAAAACCAGAAGTGAAACCGGAAACTAAACCTTTTGATACTCCGAAACCAGAGGTGAAACCGTCAGAAAAGCCTGACACTGAAGCTAAAGAACAGGAGCCAATCAAATACCGTATTAGGTATTTAGATGAGCATAGCAGGGAAATAGCATCTATGGAGACCGGAGTTCTGAACCCTGGTGAGTCTATAAATATCC
The DNA here is from genome assembly GCF_026782125.1 of Streptococcus oralis. GTDB lineage: Bacteria > Bacillota > Bacilli > Lactobacillales > Streptococcaceae > Streptococcus > Streptococcus oralis_CE. The sequence goes on from NZ_JAKUVY010000005.1 coordinate 337,531, forward strand.
ACAAGGATATTGAAGGATATCAAGTGGTATCGAACTTTTCATGGATGCCAGGCTATAACTTGACATATGATATAGTAAGCACATACTTTTACGGTGCTGATGATGGGTATAGGGAGGGCTACCTAAGATATAGAAAGTTAGATGCGGATGTCAAGCCTTCAGAAACTCCGAAACCAGAAGTGAAACCGGAAACTAAGCCTTCAGAAACTCCGAAACCAGAAGTGAAACCGGAAACTAAGCCTTCAGAAACCCCGAAACCAGAAGTGACACCTGAGCCTAAACCTTCAGAAACTCCGAAACCAGAAGTTAAGCCTGAAACTAAGCCTTCAGAGACACCAAAACCAGAAGTTAAGCCAGAACCTAAACCTTCAGAGACACCAAAACCAGAAGTTAAGCCAGAACCTAAACCTTCTGATACTTCAAAACCAGAAGTAAAACCGGCACCTAAGCCTTCAGAAACTCCGAGACCAGAAGTAAAACCGGCACCTAAACCTTCTGATACTTCTAAACCAGAAGTTAAGCCAGAGCTTAAACCGCAAACTAATTCGAATACTGCTCCAACAGCTCCTGTCAAACCTGTTGGGCAAACTTCAAACTCTAAAGCTGACAAACCTACGTCGAAAAAAGAAACTCCAGCTCTTCCAAACACGGGTGAACAAAGTTCTTCACTTTCTCTAGTAGGTCTTCTCCTAGCAAGTCTTGGCTTAGCAGGTCTAACTTACAAAGGACGTCACTAAAAAATTAACATACGATAAACAAGAACTTGAACCATTGTTCAGGTTCTTTTTGGAATAAGAAAAACTGGAATCGTAAAAAATTTAAAAGCTAGTATTTTTAGTCTTATTTAAGTTATCTGCTTTAAAATATGGTATAATGATTGAGTCGGTCTAGAGAAAATTTCGACCGTTTTTAGAAAAAGGAGTAAACATGAAGAAAAAACTTATGGCAGGAGCCATCACACTTTTATCAGTAGCAACACTTGCAGCTTGTTCAAACAGTTCTGAAGGAAAAGATTTGATCAGCATGAAGGGCGATGTGATTACAGAACATCAATTCTTTGAAGAAGTTAAGAACAATCCAACTGCGCAACAAGTCTTGCTCAATATGACCATCCAAAAAGTATTTGAACAACAATATGGATCAGAGGTAACGGATAAAGATGTGGATGACGCCGTTGCTGAAGAACAAAAGAAATACGGCGATAGCTACAACAGCGTGCTTCAACGTGCAGGTATGACACCTGAGACTCGTAAAGCACAAATTCGTACCAGCAAATTGGTTGAATTGGCTGTTAAGAAGGCCGCTGAGAGCGAGTTGACAGACGAAGCTTACCAAAAAGCTTTTGAGTCTTACACACCAGATGTAACGGCTCAAATCATCCGATTGGATAATGAAGACAAGGCAAAAGAAGTGCTTGAGAAAGCTAAAGCAGAAGGAGCGGATTTTGCCCAGCTTGCTAAAGAATACTCTAACGACGATAAAACAAAAGAAAATGGTGGCGAAATCACTTTTGACTCTGCTTCTACAGAACTTCCAGAACAAGTCAAAAAAGCAGCCTTTGCCTTGGATGTGAATGGTATTTCTGATGTGATTACAGCTACTGGAACACAAGCATACAGCAATCAGTTCTACATCATCAAAGTAACGAAGAAGACAGAAAAATCTTCTAATATAGAGGATTACAAAGAAAAATTGAAGACCATCATCTTGACTCAAAAACAAAATGATTCTGCCTTTGTTCAAGGAGTAATTGGTAAAGAATTGCAAGCAGCAAACATCAAGGTTAAAGACCAAGCCTTCCAAAATATCTTCACCCAATACATCGGTGGTGGTGACTCAAGCTCAAGCAGCAGCTCTTCATCTAACTAAGAACTTAAAATACAAATCTCAAAAGAGGTTTGTATTTTTTATGCTTGAAACTAGAAAATGAGTAAAATTCGAAGGATTAAAGGATAAGAGTTTTTTTCTTTCTGAAAAAGTGGTATAATAGCAATCAAAACTAGAAAATAAAACGGAATTGGGAACAGAAGCGTCTGTTCCTATTAGAGTGGTGAAATATGAAAATTAGTAAAAGGCACCTACTAAACTATTCCATTTTGATTCCTTACTTCCTTTTATCGATTTTGGGGCTGATTGTGGTATATTCGACAACGAGTGCAACCTTGATCGAAGAAGGAAAAAGTGCCTTTCAATTGGTGCGTAACCAGGGGATCTTCTGGATAGCTAGTTTGATTCTGATTGCCTTAATCTATAAATTAAAATTAGGTTTCCTAAGAAACGGGCGTCTTATTTTTATCGTAATGATTGTGGAGATGGTTCTTTTGGCTCTGGCGCGACTGGTCGGAACACCTGTCAATGGAGCATACGGATGGATCTCTGTAGGACCTGTAACGATTCAGCCTGCTGAGTACCTTAAGATTATCATCATCTGGTACCTGGCACATCGATTTTCAAAACAACAGGATGAGATTGCGGTTTATGACTTCCAGGTTTTGACACAGAATCAGTGGCTACCTCGAGCTTTTAATGACTGGCGTTTTGTTCTGCTGGTTCTGATTGGTAGCTTGGGAATTTTCCCAGACTTGGGTAATGCGACCATCTTGGTCTTGGTGGCGCTCATCATGTATACCGTAAGTGGGATCGCCTATCGTTGGTTCTCGACCATTCTGGCTCTCTTGGCAGGGAGCTCAATGTTAGTCTTGTCTGTCATTCGCTTTGTTGGGGTTGAAAAGTTCTCTCAAATTCCTGTATTTGGTTACGTTGCTAAACGTTTTAGTGCCTTTTTTAATCCCTTTAATGACTTGGCGGGTGCAGGACACCAGCTCGCAAATTCCTACTATGCAATGGTAAATGGTGGCTGGTTCGGACTGGGACTAGGGAATTCTATCGAGAAGCGTGGTTATCTGCCAGAAGCCCATACGGATTTCGTCTTTTCGATTGTTATTGAGGAGTTTGGATTTGTAGGAGCCAGTATGATTTTGGCTCTACTCTTCTTCTTGATTTTGCGAATCATCTTGGTTGGTATTCGAGCAAAGGACCCCTTTAACTCCATGGTTGCTATTGGTGTTGGAGGGATGATCCTTGTTCAGGTCTTTGTCAATATCGGTGGGATTTCAGGGTTGATTCCTTCTACAGGGGTAACATTCCCCTTCCTTTCACAAGGTGGGAACAGTCTCCTGGTATTATCTGTAGCCATCGCGCTTGTACTGAACATTGACGCAAGTGAAAAACGTGCCAAACTTATCAGAGAATACGAAAATCAAACTGATGAAAGTCTGTAAGGATTGTATGGAAAGGAAAGTATATGTCTCTTCAAAAATTAGAAAACTATAGTAATAAAGCAGTTGTCCAAGAAGAAGTCTTGATTCTGACGGAGCTATTAGAAGATATCACAAAAAATATGCTAGCGCCAGAAACCTTTGAAAAGATTATCCAGTTGAAGGAATTATCAACTAGCGAGAATTATCAGGGGCTCAATAACCTAGTGACCAGTCTTTCGAATGAAGAAATGATTTACATTTCACGCTATTTCTCTATCCTTCCACTTTTGATTAATATCTCTGAGGATGTGGATTTGGCCTATGAAATCAATCACCAAAACAATGTGGACCAAGACTATTTAGGAAAACTATCTACAACGATTAAGATGGTAGCTGAAAAAGAAAATGCAGCCGAAATTTTAGAAAAGTTAAATGTCGTTCCTGTCTTGACCGCCCATCCAACGCAAGTACAACGCAAGAGTATGCTGGATTTGACCAACCATATCCATACGCTTTTGCGCAAGTACCGTGATGTCAAACTCGGCTTGATTAATAAAGAAAAATGGCACACGGATCTCCGTCGTTACATTGAAATTATCATGCAAACGGACATGATTCGTGAGAAGAAATTGAAAGTAACCAACGAAATCACCAACGTGATGGAGTATTACCAAAGTTCTTTCCTGAATGCTGTTCCCCGTTTGACGGCTGAGTATAAAAAAATGGCCAAAGAACAAGGTATCGATCTTCAACATCCAAAACCGATTACCATGGGTATGTGGATCGGAGGAGACCGTGATGGAAATCCTTTCGTAACAGCAGAAACTCTCAACAAATCAGCCTTGACTCAGTGTGAAGTCATCATGAACTATTACGATGAAAAGATTTATAATCTTTATCGTGAATTTTCACTTTCAACCAGCATCGTGAATGTCAGCGACAAGGTCCGTGAGATGGCGCTGAAGTCACAAGATAACTCCATTTACCGTGAAAAAGAACTCTATCGTCGTGCTCTTTTTGACATCCAAGCTAAGATGCAGGCTACCAAGGCTTATCTCATTGAAGACAAGGATCTTCAGCCAAGATATGCCACTGCAGATGAATTCTATCAAGATTTGTTGGCCATTCGCGATTCTCTCCTTGAGAATAAGGGAGAATACCTAATTTCAGGAGAATTTGTCGAGTTGATGCAAGCTGTCGAAATTTTTGGTTTCTACCTTGCTTCTATTGATATGCGCCAGGATTCTAGTGTTCACGAAGCCTGTGTGGCTGAATTGTTAGCATCCGCAGGAATCAACGACCACTATAGCGATCTGTCTGAAGACGAAAAATGTGCCCTCCTCTTAAAAGAGTTGGAAGAAGATCCTCGTATCCTCTCAGCGACTCATGCTGAAAAGTCAGAACTGCTTGAAAAAGAACTCTCTATCTTTAAAGCTGCGCGTAAGTTGAAGGACAAACTAGGTGAAAATGTCATTCGTCAAACCATCATTTCGCACGCAACAAGTGTATCCGATATGCTCGAATTAGCCATTATGCTTAAGGAAGTCGGCTTGGTAGATGCCCAAAAAGCCCGCGTTCAGATTGTTCCCCTCTTTGAAACGATCGAGGACTTGGATCACTCAGAAGAAACCATGAGAAGATATTTCTCTCTTCCTTTGGCTAAAAAATGGATTGCTTCAAAAGACAACTACCAAGAAATCATGCTTGGCTACTCTGATAGTAACAAGGATGGTGGTTACCTATCCTCATGTTGGACTCTCTATAAAGCGCAACAACAACTGACTGCTATTGGGGATGAATTTGGCGTTAAGGTTACTTTCTTCCATGGTCGTGGTGGTACTGTGGGTCGTGGTGGTGGACCAACTTATGAAGCTATCACATCTCAACCACTCAAGTCTATCAAGGACCGCATCCGTCTGACTGAGCAAGGAGAAGTCATTGGAAACAAATACGGTAACAAAGACGCTGCCTATTATAACCTTGAAATGTTGGTTTCTGCAGCCATTAACCGTATGATTACAAAGAAGAAGAGTGATACCAATACGTCAAATCGTTACGAAGCCATCATGGATCAAGTAGTAGATCGTAGTTATGATATCTACCGTGATTTGGTCTTTGGAAATGAACATTTCTATGACTATTTCTTTGAATCAAGTCCAATCAAGGCTATTTCAAGTTTTAATATCGGTTCTCGTCCAGCCGCTCGTAAGACCATTACAGAAATCGGTGGCCTACGTGCTATCCCTTGGGTCTTCTCATGGTCACAAAGTCGTGTCATGTTCCCTGGATGGTACGGAGTAGGATCCAGCTTTAAAGAATTTATTGATCAAGATCCGAAGAATATCGAGTTTCTTCGTGACATGTACCAAAACTGGCCTTTCTTCCAATCTTTGCTTTCCAATGTAGACATGGTCTTGTCTAAGTCTAATATGAACATTGCTTTTGAATATGCCAAGCTCTGTGAAGACGAAGAAGTACAAGCTATCTACTACACTATTTTAGATGAATGGCAGTTGACTAAGGATGTTATTTTAGCTATCGAAGGTTATGATGAACTCTTGGCAGAAAACTCTTACCTAAAAGACAGTCTAAACTATCGTATGCCTTACTTTAATATCCTGAACTACATCCAGTTGGAGTTGATCAAACGTCAACGTCGCGGCGAATTGTCAGCTGACGAAGAAAAACTGATCCATACAACTATTAACGGAATTGCAACCGGTTTACGTAATTCAGGCTGATATTCTACAAACTTCCTCTTTTTTCAAGGGGAAGTTTTTGAATTGTTTAAAAAATTCTAAAAATAAGCTTGACAAGTAGTTGAAAAATGATATAATTTAAACATTCAGAAAGTAATCTTGCTCATTTTTTAGAGAGTCTGTGGTTGGTGAAAGCAGATAGATGAAATTGATGAAATTGGGCTGAATGTACTTAAGAATTTGAAATCATAAAAATTCGGTGAGCACACCTTACAGTGCAACTCGTTATTGCGAGAAAGAGCGATAGGGATATTCCCTATAATTGAGGTGGCACCGCGCATCGACGTCCTCACACAAGTTTTTTGTGTGAGGACTTTTTCTATGGGGAGGAAAGATATTGGAATTTAAACGATGGCATCGCTTGATGATGTGATTTAACAAGTTAAGGTAAAAGAATTAAGGAGAAAGAAAAATGAAAAATAAACGTTTGATTGGAATTGTCGCTGGATTAGCAGTATTGGTAGTGGCTAGCTTGATTTATTCATCAATGAACAAACCAGCAGCTAAGGAAGAGCAAAAGGTCGCTAAGGTTGGTGTCCTTCAATTTGTTAGTCACCCATCCTTGGACTTGATTTACCAAGGAATTCAAGATGGACTAGCTGAAGAAGGCTATAAGGACGACCAAGTAAAAATCGATTTTATGAACTCTGAAGGCGATCAGAGCAAGGTTGCAACCATGAGTAAACAATTGGTTGCTAATGGAAACGATGTTGTTGTTGGGATCGCGACACCAGCGGCTCAAGGACTCGCTAGTGCTACAAAAGACCTACCAGTTATCATGGCTGCTATTACAGACCCAATCGGTGCTAACTTAGTCAAAGATTTGAAAAAACCAGGTGGCAACATCACAGGGGTGTCAGACCACAACCCTGCTGAACAACAAGTGGAATTGATTAAAACTTTGACACCAAATGTCAAAACAATCGGTGCTCTTTACTCAAGTAGCGAAGATAACTCAAAAACACAGGTAGAAGAATTCAAGGCTTATGCTGAAAAAGCAGGTTTGACAGTCGAAACATTTGCTGTTCCATCAACAAATGAAATTGCTTCAACAGTCAATGTCATGACAAGTAAGGTTGATGCGATTTGGGTTCCAATTGACAACACCATCGCATCCGCATTTTCAACAGTTGTTTCAAGCAACCAAACAGCTAAAAAGCCAATCTACCCAAGTGCCACTGCCATGGTAGAAGCAGGTGGATTAGCATCTGTAGTAGTTGACCAACACGATCTTGGAGTGGCTACTGGTAAAATGATTGCCAAAGTTTTGAAAGGTGAAAAACCAGCTGATACGCCAGTTAATGTCTTTTCAACTGGTAAGTCAGTGATTAACAAAAAACTAGCGCAGGAACTTGGTATCACCATTCCTGAGTCCGTTCTAAAAGAAGCAGGACAAGTGATTGAATAAAGATAAAGGAGGAGCTGGACACATCTCCTCCCATTTTTACTAAAGAAAGAAATGAGTGAAAGATTATGATAGTATCCATTATTTCTCAGGGGATGGTCTGGGCGATTTTAGGTTTGGGAATCTTTATGACTTTTCGAATTTTGAATTTTCCAGATATGACTACTGAGGGCTCTTTTCCTCTTGGGGGAGCAGTAGCTGTAACCTTGATAACACAGGGAGTCAACCCATTTTTAGCAACCCTAGCCGCAGTAGGAGCGGGCTGTCTAGCTGGAATGGCGACAGGTCTCTTATATACCAAAGGAAAAATCCCAACCCTCTTATCAGGGATTTTAGTAATGACTTCCTGTCATTCCATCATGCTCATGATTATGGGACGTGCCAATCTGGGGCTTCTTGGAACCAAGCAAATTCAGGATGTCTTGCCTTTTGATTCAGATTTCAATCAACTACTGACTGGACTAATCTTTGTAGCTCTTGTAATTGGTCTCATGCTCTTTTTCCTTGATACCAAACTAGGTCAAGCCTACATTGCTACAGGTGATAATCCTGATATGGCTCGTAGTTTTGGTATCAATACAGGACGTATGGAACTCATGGGCTTGGTTCTCTCAAATGGGATTATCGCGCTTGCAGGGGCCTTAATTGCTCAACAAGAAGGATACGCGGATGTTTCTCGAGGAATCGGGGTGATTGTTGTAGGGCTTGCTAGCTTGATTATTGGTGAGGTATTGTTCAAGAGTTTGACCTTGGCAGAGCGACTCATGACCATCGTTGTAGGGTCTATTGCTTATCAGTTCCTTGTTTGGGGAGTGATTGCTCTTGGGTTTAATACAAGTTATCTTCGTTTGTACAGCGCCTTGATTTTGGCGGTTTGCCTCATGATTCCAACCTTCAAAAACAAATACCTGAAAGGAGTCAAGTTTAGCAAATGACAGCAATTGTAGAATTAAAAAATGCTACCAAAGTCATCACGAATGGCTTTGATGAGGAAAAAATCATTCTGAATGATGTTTCTCTTGAAATTTTCGAACATGATTTCATTACCATCCTAGGGGGAAATGGAGCAGGGAAGTCAACGCTTTTTAACACGATTGCAGGTACCTTGCCTTTAACAAGTGGGAGTATCCGTATCATGGGCGAGGACGTGACGCATTTTTCACCTGAAAAGCGGGCTAAGTACTTGTCTCGTGTCTTTCAGGATCCTAAAATGGGTACGGCTCCCCGTATGACGGTGGCGGAAAATCTCTTGATTGCCAAGTTTCGTGGTGAGAAGAGAGGACTCCTTCCTAGGAGACTTTCAAGCCATAGGGAAGAGTTTCAGGCTACCATTGAAAAAGTGGGAAATGGTCTTGAAAAGCATCTAGATACTCCGATTGAGTTTCTATCAGGTGGACAACGTCAGGCCTTGAGTCTCTTGATGGCAACCTTAAAGCGACCAGAGTTACTCTTGTTGGATGAACACACAGCAGCCCTTGACCCCAAAACAAGTGTGGCCTTGATGGAGTTAACAGATGACTTTGTCAGCAAGGATCATCTAACAGCCTTGATGATTACCCACCATATGGAAGATGCACTAAAGTATGGCAATCGTCTGATTGTCATGAAGGAAGGTCGTATCATCCAAGACCTCAATAAAGAAGAAAAAGCTAAGATGAAGATTTCAGACTACTATCAATTATTTGAATAGATGAGTTAAATAATCATCAAAAAATAGTGAAGATTAACTTAGAAACATGGAAGTGTTTCTGAGTTTTTTATCTCCTCTTTCTATCTAGAAAAATAAGGCAAAGAGAATTACGGAAAGCGTATGAAATGGTTTACTTTTTTTCAGAAATAAGCTATACTAGTTTACGTGAAACTATGATAAGATGGAGGTATTGTGTATGGTTGACAAGCAAGTCATTGAAGAAATCAAAAACAATGCCAACATTGTGGAAGTCATAGGTGATGTGATTTCTTTACAGAAGGCTGGACGGAACTATTTAGGGCTCTGTCCTTTTCATGGTGAAAAGACCCCCTCTTTCAACGTTGTGGAAGACAAGCAGTTTTATCATTGCTTCGGCTGTGGTCGTTCAGGAGATGTCTTTAAGTTCATCGAAGAATACCAAGGCGTGTCCTTCATGGAAGCCGTTCAGCTCTTAGGAGAGCGCGTCGGTATTCAACTAGCCATGCCTGTCCAGTCTCGTCCTCAACAGGCTTCGCCTCATCAAGCTTTATATGACATGCATGAAGAAGCTGCCCGTTTTTATCATGCCATCCTCATGACGACAAAGATGGGAGAAGAAGCAAGGGCTTATCTCTACAAACGCGGATTGACAGACGATGTTCTGAAGCACTTCCAGATTGGACTAGCTCCAGCAGAGAGAACTTATCTCTATCAACGTTTGGCTGACAAGTTTGAGGAAAAGGATTTATTGGATTCTGGCCTGTTTTACCTGTCAGATGGTAATCAATTTTATGATACTTTTTTTGGACGGATCATCTTTCCTTTGACCAATGACAAGGGACAGGTTATTGCATTTTCAGGTCGTATCTGGCAAGAAACGGACAGTCAGACTGCCAAATATAAAAATAGTCGCTCGACTGCAATTTTTAACAAGAGCTACGAATTGTATCATTTGGACAAGGCAAAAAAAGGAACAGGTAAGATTACAGAGCTCTATCTGATGGAAGGCTTCATGGATGTGATCGCAGCCTACCGTGCTGGTATAGAAAATGCTGTGGCTTCCATGGGAACAGCCTTAAGCAAGGAGCATGTTGACCACCTCAAACGCTTTACCAAAAAAATTGTTCTCAGCTATGATGGTGACAAGGCAGGGCAGGCAGCAACAGCCAAGGCTCTAGAGGAATTAAAAGACTTCTCGGTGGAGGTTGTTCGAGTACCTGATGCCATGGACCCAGATGAGTATTTGCAAAAGAATTCTGCTGAAGACCTGGCTTACCTTTTAACCAAGACACGAATCAGTCCCATAGAGTTCTATATTCACCAGCTCAAGCCGGAAAATAGTGATAACTTGCAGGCGCAAATTGAGTTCATTGAAAAGATTGCGCCCCTAATCGCCAAAGAAAAGTCTATCACTGCCCAGAATTCTTATATCCACATTCTGGCGGATAATCTACCTTCCTTTGATTACCAACAGGTGGAGCAGATTGTAAATGAAAGTCGAATTGTTCAGCGGCAGGAAAGAGTCAAAGAGGAGCAACCTCCAGCAGCGATTAGTATACCTGTAACGCGACAATTGACAGCAGTCATGAGAGCAGAGGCTCATCTCCTCTATAGGATGGCTGAGAATCCAGTTGTTCTAAATGACTACAGATTAAGAGAAGATTTTTTCTTTGATACCCCAGAATTTCAGATTCTTTACGAATTATTAAGTGAGCAGGGAGAAATCGGATCAGAGGAGCTTTCTCATCAGACACCTGAGGTTGAAAATGCTTGGTACCACGTGCTTAGCTTGGATTTGCCAGCTGAGATGTCGCCTCAAGAGCTAGCGGAAGTCGAAGCGACTCGAAACCGTGCCCTCCTCAGCAAGGACAACTTAAGAATTAAAAAGAAAGTGCAGGAAGCTAGTCATGTAGGAGATACAGACACAGCCTTGGAAGAATTGCAACGATTGATTTCCCAAAAGAGAAGAATGGAGTAATAATGGCAACAAAACAAAAAGAAGTAACCACATTTGATGTGCAAGTAGCGGACTTTATCCGTAACCACAAAAAAACAGGAACAGCAACAGATGATGAAATCAATTCAAGTCTGGTTATTCCTTTCACCCTCGATGCAGACGGCATTGAAGACCTTTTGCAACGGATTCAGGATGCTGGAATTTCTATCACAGACAACGAAGGAAATCCAAGCGCGCGTGTGCTTAGTGCAGAAGAAGAACCAGAACTCAGTGATGAGGACTTGATTGGCTCAACTTCTGCCAAGGTTAATGACCCAGTCCGTATGTATTTGAAGGAAATCGGGGTCGTTCCTCTCTTGACCAACGAAGAGGAAAAAGAATTGGCTCTAGCAGTTGAGGCTGGTGATATTGAAGCCAAACAACGTCTTGCAGAAGCCAACCTTCGTTTGGTGGTTTCGATTGCTAAGCGCTACGTAGGGCGTGGCATGCAGTTTCTGGATTTGATCCAAGAAGGAAACATGGGCTTGATGAAGGCTGTTGACAAGTTTGACTATTCAAAAGGATTTAAGTTTTCTACGTATGCAACTTGGTGGATTCGTCAGGCAATCACTCGTGCCATCGCTGACCAGGCCCGTACTATTCGTATCCCTGTCCACATGGTAGAAACCATTAACAAGCTTGTCCGTGAACAGCGTAATCTCCTTCAAGAATTGGGACAAGATCCAACTCCTGAACAAATCGCTGAGCGTATGGATATGACACCTGACAAGGTCCGTGAAATCCTAAAAATCGCTCAAGAACCAGTATCACTTGAAACACCGATCGGTGAAGAGGACGATAGCCATCTTGGGGACTTTATCGAAGACGAAGTGATTGAAAATCCAGTAGACTACACAACTCGTATCGTTTTGCGTGAGCAGTTGGATGAAGTTTTGGATACTCTCACAGACCGTGAAGAAAACGTCTTGCGCTTGCGCTTCGGTTTGGACGATGGGAAAATGCGTACTCTTGAAGATGTTGGTAAAGTCTTTAACGTAACTCGTGAGCGTATCCGTCAGATCGAGGCCAAGGCTTTGAGAAAATTGCGTCAACCAAGTCGCAGTAAACCCCTTCGTGATTTTATTGAAGATTAGAGTGAGGAATAACATGGCTTATACAGAAGAGCAAATTGAAACGATCAAAACACGCATTTTAAATGCTTTGGAAGAAGTCATCGATCCTGAGTTGGGAATTGATATTGTCAACCTAGGTTTGATTTATGAGATTCGTTTTGACGGTGAAACAGGTCATACTGAAATTGATATGACCTTGACAACTATGGGCTGCCCACTGGCTGACCTTTTGACAGACCAAATACACGATGCGATGACAGATGTGTCTGAGGTAACCAATACCGAAGTTAAATTGGTCTGGTATCCAGCTTGGACGGTTGAAAAAATGAGTCGCTATGCACGTATCGCCCTAGGAATTAAATAAATAGTAGAAAAATATGAGAGACGATTGGAAAATAGGGTAAATTCCTCCTTTTTCCTCTGGTCTCTCTTTCTTTTGCTGATTTTCTAGAAATAAAATGGTATAATGAAAGGTATGGAAAACGAAAAATTGCGTATTAATATGCTAAGTTCAAGTGAAAAAGTAGCTGGTCAAGGAGTGTCAGGAGCTTATCGAGAATTGGTTAGTCTTCTTCACCGTGATGCCAAAGATCAGTTGATTGTTACAGAGAATCTTCCTGTTGAGGCAGATGTAACTCACTTTCATACCATTGATTTCCCCTATTATTTATCTACATTCCAAAAGAAACGCTCTGGGAGAAAAATTGGCTATGTGCATTTTTTGCCTGATACGCTTGAGGGAAGTTTGAAAATTCCATTTTTCTTAAAGGGAATTATCAAACGCTATGTTTTTTCATTTTACAACCGAATGGAACACCTGGTGGTGGTCAATCCCATGTTTATCGAGGATTTGGTGGCAGCTGGTATTTCACGTGAAAAAGTAACTTATATACCAAACTTTGTAAATAAGGAAAAATGGCATCCGCTGCCAGCTGACCAAGTAGCTAAACTTCGTCAGGAAATGGATTTAACTGAGGATCAGTTTGTTGTTGTCGGTGCGGGTCAGGTTCAGAAACGTAAAGGGATTGATGATTTTATCCGTCTTGCTGAAGAATTGCCAGAAATTACCTTTATCTGGGCAGGTGGTTTTTCATTTGGTGGGATGACAGATGGTTATGAGCGCTACAAGAAGATTATGGATAATCCACCTGAAAATCTTATTTTCCCCGGAATTGTGTCACCGGAACGGATGAGGGAACTTTACGCTATGGCGGATCTATTCTTGCTACCAAGTTACAATGAATTATTCCCTATGACCATCTTAGAGGCCGCTAGTTGCGAGGCTCCGATTATGTTAAGGGACTTGGATCTGTATAAGGTTATTCTTGATGGGAATTATCGTGCTACAAGTGATGTTTCCGAGATGAGAGAAGCTATTCTCGAATACAAAGATCATCCTGAAAAGTTGAAAGACTTGAAAGAAAAATCTCGCGAGATTTCCAAAGATTACTCTGAGGAGCATTTGTTGGAAATCTGGTTAAATTTTTATCGAGAACAGGCTGCTTTGGGCAAAAAGTGAGGTAATTTATGCGAATTGGTTTATTTACTGACACCTATTTCCCTCAGGTTTCCGGGGTCGCGACTAGTATTCGGACTTTGAAAACTGAGCTTGAAAAGCAGGGGCATGCAGTTTTTATCTTTACAACAACAGATAAAGATGTGAACCGCTACGAGGATTGGCAAATTATCCGAATTCCGAGTGTCCCTTTCTTTGCGTTTAAGGATCGACGATTTGCCTATCGAGGTTTTACAAAGGCGCTTGAAATCGCCAAGCAGTATCAACTAGATATCATTCATACCCAGACAGAATTTTCTCTTGGTTTGTTAGGGATTTGGATTGCGAGAGAATTGAAAATTCCTGTTATTCATACCTACCATACCCAGTACGAAGATTATGTGCATTATATTGCTAAGGGCATGCTGATTCGGCCTAGTATGGTAAAATATCTGGTACGAGGCTTCCTTCACGATGTTGATGGAGTGATTTGCCCTAGTGAAATTGTTCGTGACCTTCTATCTAAGTACAAAGTCAAGGTTGAAAAGCGGGTTATTCCAACTGGTATTGAGTTAGCAAAATTTGAACGCCCTGAGATTAAAGAAGAGAATTTAGCTGCCCTTCGATCTAAACTTGGGATTAAAAAAGACGAGAAAATGTTACTAAGTCTTTCTCGTATCTCCTATGAGAAGAATATCCAAGCGGTGCTGGTCGCCTTTGAGCAGGTTTTGAAAGAAGAAGACAAGGTGAAACTGGTTGTTGCTGGTGACGGTCCTTATCTGGACAGTCTGAAAGAACAAGCCGTCCAGTTGCAAATTCAAAATCAGGTGATTTTTACTGGTATGATTGCCCCAAGTGAAACAGCCTTGTACTATAAGGCGGCAGATTTCTTTATCTCTGCGTCCACTAGTGAAACCCAAGGGTTGACTTATCTAGAGAGTCTAGCCAGTGGAACGCCTATCATCGCTCATGGCAATCCTTATCTGGATAATCTGATCAATGACAAGATGTTTGGAACCCTCTACTATGGAGAACAGGACCTTGCAGGTGCCATCTTGGAGGCTTTGATTGCAACTCCAAATATGGTTGAGCAAAAGTTGGCTGACAAGTTGTATGAGATTTCGGCTGAGAATTTTGGGAAACGAGTTCATGAGTTTTACCTTGATGCGATTATTTCAAATAATTTTGAACAAGAATTGCTCGATGGAGAACCTATGAGTCAACGTTTTCTAAAAACCATTTTATATCTACCTCAACAAGCAGTCAGCGCTCCTGTAAAAGAATCTAAACGCATTCTGAAGGCGTCTAAAAAACAGTTGTCCAGTATGCGAGACTACTGGAAAGATTAACAAAAAGTAAAAAAGGAGGAATAAAAGATGGCGAAAAAATTTATGAGAAGTGGGAAAGATCAAAAAATTGGAGGCGTTTGCGCCGGTGTTGCCAACTATTTTGATATTGATCCGACGATTGTCCGAGTGATTTGGGGAGTTCTAGCCTTTTGTTATGGAGCAGGGGTTCTTGCTTATTTGATTTTGTGGGCAATTGCACCTGTTTCTACAGAATATTAAATTAAAATTATAGAGTGAAAAGGAGAAACTATGGCTTTTGGAGATAACGGAAAACGTAAAAAAACATTGTTTGAAAAGGTGACACTTGTTATCGTGCTCATCATGTTGTTTGTAACCCTTGCTGGTATCTTTGCAACTGCGCTTGGAGCTTTTAGCAGATTCTAAGCAAGATGCGAGGATAGAAACAATAACTAATGACTGGGTTCTCCCCAGCCTTTTTAAAGTGAGAAGAAAATATGAGTATGTTTTTAGATACAGCCAAGATTAAGGTCAAGGCTGGTAATGGTGGCGATGGCATGGTTGCCTTTCGCCGTGAAAAATATGTCCCTAATGGCGGTCCTTGGGGTGGTGATGGTGGACGTGGAGGTAACGTCGTTTTCGTAGTAGACGAAGGCTTGCGTACCTTGATGGATTTCCGCTATAACCGTCATTTCAAGGCTGATTCCGGTGAAAAAGGGATGACCAAAGGAATGCATGGGCGTGGTGCAGAAGACCTTCGTGTTCGCGTACCACAAGGAACGACTGTACGTGATGCTGAGACAGGAAAAGTCATTACAGATTTGATTGAGCATGGCCAAGAATTTATCGTGGCTCATGGCGGTCGAGGTGGTCGTGGAAATATCCGTTTTGCCACTCCAAAAAATCCTGCACCTGAAATCTCTGAGAATGGAGAACCAGGGCAAGAACGTGAGTTGCAACTGGAATTGAAAATCTTAGCAGATGTTGGTCTAGTCGGTTTCCCATCTGTTGGAAAGTCAACTTTACTTAGTGTCATTACTTCAGCCAAACCAAAAATCGGTGCCTACCACTTTACGACCATTGTCCCTAATTTGGGTATGGTTCGTACACAGTCAGGTGAGTCCTTTGCAGTTGCAGACCTTCCAGGTTTGATTGAGGGAGCTAGTCAAGGTGTTGGCTTGGGAACTCAGTTCCTTCGACATATTGAGCGTACACGCGTGATCCTTCATATCATCGATATGTCGGCTAGCGAAGGGCGTGATCCTTATGAGGACTACCTTGCTATCAATAAGGAATTAGAATCATACAACCTTCGTCTGATGGAGCGTCCACAGATCATCGTAGCCAACAAGATGGACATGCCCGAAAGTCAGGAAAATCTGGAAGCCTTCAAGAAGAAATTGGCAGCTAACTACGACGAGTTTGAAGAACTACCAGCCATCTTCCCGATTTCTGGTTTAACCAAGCAAGGGTTGGCTACTCTTTTGGATGCGACAGCTGAATTGTTGGATAAAACTCCTGAATTCTTGCTCTATGATGAATCTGATATGGAAGAAGAAGCTTACTATGGCTTTGATGAGGAAGAAAAAGCCTTTGAAATTAGCCGCGACGATGATGCGACATGGGTACTTTCTGGTGAGAAACTCATGAAACTCTTTAACATGACCAACTTTGACCGTGATGAGTCAGTCATGAAGTTTGCTCGTCAGTTACGTGGTATGGGGGTTGACGAAGCCCTTCGTGCGCGTGGAGCTAAGGATGGAGACTTGGTACGAATCGGCAAATTTGAGTTTGAATTTGTAGACTAGGAGATTGATATGGGAGATAAACCGATATCATTCCGAGATGCAGATGGAAATTTTGTTTCTGCAGCAGATGTATGGAATGAAAAGAAACTAGAAGAATTGTTTAATCGTCTCAATCCTAAACGCGCTCTTCGATTGGCACGTACAAAGAAAGAAGAAACACAGTCAAAGAAATAAAAAATTCCCGTGATCTTTTGATCACGGGATTTGTTTTATTCACTAAAGAAAAATGGTGGTGCATATTTTTTAAGACTTTCAAAACAAGCTTGCGCTTTTGTAGCATCTTCACAGATAATCATGCAGACATCGTCACCACAAAGGGTTGCAACGACATCTGGAAAGGCTAAGGAATCAATTACAGATCCAAACGATTGGGCTAAACCGGGTAAAGTTTTCAAAATAACTTGGTGTTGCACAGGACGCAACATAACAAGAGCATCTTCCATATAATTTTCAAGACGTTTTTCCCATTTGGAGATAGAGCCTGTATTTAGCACATAATAAGAATTATCCTCTTCGCGCACTTTTGAAAGGTTCATGGTTTTGATATCGCGTGATAAGGTAGCCTGAGTAACTTGGATATCATTTTCCGCTAATAAGGCTTGTAATTCAGCTTGAGTGTGGATTTTGTTTTTTGAAACGAGGGCGCGGATAAGTTGGTGTCTGTGTTCTGATTTGTTCATAAAGTAAGTACTCCTTTTACAAGGTACAGTAGCGTGGACTGAACGAAAATGTCAGTCGGGTGGTAGGCGGTATTGTCACGTATGATGATTTTAAAGTCAGTAGGATAAAGAACTAGATGGAGAGATTCTCCTTCTTTTAACTTGTCACTAGTTGGGTGCAGATAAACTGGGTAGCAATCTGTTCATCTACATTGATGTTCTTTAATGACAGTGAATCATTCAATTTGGTTAGCTTTTTGTCACGGCTTGTTGTGAATTTACTCTAAATGTCAATTCACAGAGATTTTCCAACATGTGGTCTAGTAGCGTATATGATAAATGGTGACACATGTTGGTTAGGGGTGTTAGTATCTTTTGTCCAAGTTCTGTCTAGGGGCTTCTAAAAAACCCTTATTTGAACTGAATTTGATACGAAGTTTATTTTTGATTCGACTGTTCAAGTGGAAAACCTTGGTTATAAGAAGTTCAATGGTCAATTTGATTGACTTTTCCTTGGAATATTTCCATATTGAAAGTCTGGGATATTATACCTTTTGACAAGGTAGGATAAGACTAGACTGTGCTAAATCAACAGTTAACTGATAGTCTGTATTATCTCGAATTGTAATCTCAAAGTCTGTTGTGTAGAGAACTAAACGGAGAGAATCTCCTTCTTTAAGTTTGTAGATAGTTGGTTGAAGCTCTAGCTTGAAGTCCATCCATTCATTTGATTGGATTTCTTCAATCGTCAAGAGATTGGTTCGATTTTGAAGATTAAGGTAGCCTTTGGTGAGGACACGTTGGGCACTTGGGTTGAATGGTAGTTCACAGAGATTTTCTAACATATGGTAACGACCATTATCAATGGTTCTAGCACTTAAAATAGCTGGATAAGGCTGTAGATATTTCTTTTGTCCAAGTTCTAACAGTTGGGCTGATAATAGGCCCTTGTTCGTACTCGATTTGACACGAAGTTTCAGCTCCACTCGCCCATTTAAGTGAATGTCTTGACTTACTGGAAGGTCAATGGTGATCTGATTAGCTTTTCCTTGGTAAAGTTCAGTGTTAAAGGTCTGGTAAGTCTTGCCATAACGCTCAAAATCTTTTTGATCATAATGGTTTTGAATCACTTTTTCCTCATTACCAAGAGAGAAGGTATGCAGTTCATCCTGTTTGCCAAAGTCATCAAGACCTTGCCATCTTTGCGGTTCGGTATTGTCCTGCCAGATGACAGTCGGAAGTTGATAGCTTGAGTCAAGTCCTAACAATTTCTTACTTAACAAGGCATTCATGGACTCTCGGAAGTCAATCGACTGCCAGTTATTCATATAGACATGGGCACCATGATGGAAAAAGAGGTGCTTATTGATATGGTTAGGAAGGGCATGAAACATCTGGTAAACATGAAGAGGTTTGACATTCCAATCCTGGGAACCATGTGTAAAGACGACCTCAGCTTGAACCTTATGAGCATTGAGCAGATAGTTGCGGTCATGCCAAAACTGATTGTAGTCACCAGTATTGCGATTTAAATGTTCTTTTACCTTTTCTAAGTCTGCTTGATGAGCTTCATTGCCACGAATATAGTCACCAGCTTGGAGGTTGCGGGAGTAGGTCAATTCAGCAAGTGAGTCAAAATCCTCACCTGGGTATCCACCTGGGCTGGTCACCAGACCATTTTCCCGATAGTAGTTATACCAAGAGGAAATACCTGCTTCCGCAATGATCACTTCCAAGCCATCAACACCAGTGGTGGCGAGACCATTAGACATGGTGCCGAGATAGGAAATTCCTGTTGTTACGACTTTCCCGTTTGACCAGTCAGCCTTAACTTGACGTTTGCGCGTGTGGTCCGTGAAAGCACGACAACGACCATTGAGCCAATCAATGACATTTTTATAAGCTTCAATCTGCTGGTAGTCCCCATTGGTCATGAGACCTTGAGAATCTTTGGTTCCAACACCTGATACATAGAGATTGGCAAATCCACGTGGGAGGAAGTAGTCATTGAGAGTATATGAGCTATTGATGTGAGATAGCTTTTCTTCAGCTTCTAAGACGACTTCTGCTTGACCATGAGGCTCGACAAAATCAATCTCAGGCTCCTCAAGTTCAATGGTGTGGGGAGGTTTGACCTCAAGTTCTCCCTCCATTTTGTAGAGAGCCTTGTCACTGGCTTTGTCATTGGTCCCTTGGTGATAAGGGCTGGCAGTCATAAGAGCAGGTACTTGACCATCGTAACGCGGGCGAATAACGCTGACTTTGACTAAATCAGGGAGTCCGTCTTTATCAGTATCCACACGGCTCTCTACATAGACGACTTCACGAATGACATCATGAGTAGAGAAGGTTGCCAAGCTCTTACCGTTAAAGTATTGATAGTGATTATCTTCTGAAATGAGTCCGTCACTAACAAGCTGATCGATGAGCGTATTTCCTTTTTTCGTTCGCGTATTGAGTAACTGATAAAGATTTTCAATCAAATCTCCATAAACAATAGGAAAATCAGTTTCTTTACGGAACTGTTCGGCATCCTCAAAGTCAACAAGATAGCTAAATCCTAAAAGTTGAAAAGCTACTGTGTAGAAAATCTCCTCAGTTAACTCACGGTCTGACTGGAAAAAGGTTACTAAATCTGTTTCTTTATCCGCAGCTAATGTGGACAAGACATAATCCGTGTTAGAATAAGTGAAAAAACTCCAACGAATGAAGTCTTCAAACTGTCTTTTTAAGGACAATTGGGGTGACAGCTTTAGACCAAGATTTTCTAATTCCTCAAATCGTTGAGAACTAGTGGTTGGTTGATAGCTGAATTGATTAAAACGCATGTTTCTCTCCTTTGAAAACAAACTGGATTTATTATATCAAAAAAGAGGGAAAAATGGAATAAATAAACTTAAATGAAATAAATTTCTTAAACCAGCATATCAATTTGGTAAGTTATTATAAAATGCTGAATAAATACCGTAGAAGTAAGCCTTTTTCTAGAGATTTTTATATGTAAAACTGCATATAGCTTCTATCTTTGTTATACTTCGTTTGGTATAAATATATCTAAATTTACATTTAAAACTATCATATGATATTAATTTTTTATTTCTTTCCTCTGAGAAATGAAGAATTTAACAGTAAGAAAATAAGAAGAGAAGAAGAGAAGAAGTTTGTTACTGATGATATTGAAAAGGAAGAGCAGAGTAGCTTCAATATCCAACTTAAAACTTAAAATGGTATAATAGTAGTAAAACGAAAGCAAGGAGGAGAAGAAATGATTGCACAGCTCGACACCAAGACTGTTTATAGTTTTATGGAAAGTGTGGTTTCGATTGAAAAATATGTACAAACAGCTAAAGTGTATGGCTATTCTCACCTTGCTATCATGGATGTGGATAATCTCTATGGGGCTTATCATTTTTTAGAAGTGACTCGAAAATATGGAATCCAACCTTTAATTGGTCTTGAAATGTCCTTGATCAAAGATGAGGAGAATATTTCTTTCCGTTTTCTAGCTCTATCCACTAAAGGGTATCAAGAGTTGATGAAGTTATCCACTTTAAAAATGACTGGACGGAAAAATTGGTCTGACTTCACCAGCCACCTCGAAGATGTAGCCATTATTGTTCCCTATTTTAATGGGGTCGAACAGCTGGATTTGGGGCATGATTATTTTATCGGTGTCAGTCCAGATGCTCCTCAAGAAGTCTTTACCAGACCCATTCTTCCACTCTACCCAGTCAACTCTTTTGAAAAAGAAGACCTACAGGTTTTACAAATCTTGTCAGCAGTCAAGGACAATGTCAGCCTAAGAGAAGTAGATGTGCATTCACAACAAGGGATTTTTTTACCAGCCTCAGACTTAGAAGCAAGATTTAAAAATCATTTTCCTCAGGCACTTGCTAATCTCCAGGATTTGATAGAGAATGTAAGCTATCAAATCGACCCAAGTTTAAAACTTCCTCGCTTTAATCCTGAAAGACCAGCGGTGGAAGAACTTAGAGAGAGAGCTGAGCAAGGCTTGAGTGACAAGGGGCTAACCTCAGCTATCTATCATGAGCGACTGAATGAGGAATTAGCTGTGATTCATGATATGGGATTTGACGACTATTTTCTTGTCGTTTGGGATTTGCTCCGTTTTGGACGTTCCCAAGGCTACTATATGGGAATGGGGCGTGGGTCTGCTGTTGGTAGTCTGGTGGCTTACTCACTGGATATTACAGGGATTGACCCAGTTGAGAAGAACCTGATTTTCGAGCGCTTTTTAAATCGTGAGCGTTACACCATGCCCGATATCGACATCGACATTCCAGACCTTTATAGACCAGAGTTCATTCGTTATGTTCGTGATCGCTATGGTAGTCAACATGTGGCACAGATTGTCACTTATTCGACCTTTGGAGCAAAACAAGCAATTCGTGATGTTTTCAAACGCTATGGCGTTCCAGAGTACGAATTAACAAATATTACGAAAAAAATCAGTTTCCGAGATACGCTAACGACAGCCTATGAAAAAAATTTGCAGTTTAGGCAGGTCATCAATAGTAAGATTGAATACCAAAAAGCTTTTGAGATTGCTCGAAAGATTGAAGGGTATCCTCGTCAGACTTCTATTCATGCAGCTGGGGTCGTTATGAGTGACCAAGATTTGACGGACTATATTCCGCTCAAATACGGTGAGGACATGCTGATCACCCAGTATGATGCTCATGCAGTTGAAGCTAATGGTCTTTTAAAAATGGATTTCCTAGGTCTGCGTAACCTAACTTTTGTCCAAAAAATGCAGGAATTACTAGCTGAGTCAGAAAGTATTCATCTGAAAATCGAAGAGATTGATTTGGAAGACAAAGAAACTCTAGCCCTCTTTGCAGCTGGAAATACGAAAGGAATTTTCCAATTTGAACAACCAGGAGCCATTCGACTGTTGAAACGGGTCAAACCACAAGTCTTCGAAGAAGTGGTAGCAACGACATCCCTTAATAGACCAGGTGCAAGTGATTATATCGATAATTTTGTAGCTCGAAAGCATGGCAAAGAAAAGGTGACAGTGCTGGATCCTACATTGGAAGACATCCTGTCATCAACCTACGGTATTATGCTCTATCAAGAGCAAGTCATGCAGGTAGCTCAGCGCTTTGGAGGATTCAGTCTTGGTAAAGCCGACATTCTCAGACGTGCCATGGGTAAGAAAAATGCAAAAGAGATGCATCTGATGAAGGAAGATTTTATCACAGGAGCTATGAAACTTGGGCATACAGAAGAGAAAGCAAACCAAGTTTTTGCAGTGATGGAAAAGTTTGCGGGCTATGGATTTAACAGATCCCACGCCTATGCCTATTCAGCCCTTGCTTTCCAACTTGCTTATTTTAAAACCCATTATCCTGCTATTTTCTTTCAAGTTATGTTGAATTATTCTAGCAGTGATTACATTGTAGATTCATTGCAGATGGGCTTTGAAGTTGCTCGGTTAGCAATCAACAGCATTCCCTATCATGATAAAATTGCTCAGAAGAAAATCTATCTTGGTCTAAAAGCCATTAAGGGCATGCCAAGAGATTTGTCTTATTGGATTATTGAAAATCGTCCCTTCTCATGCATTGAAGATTTTGTCACACGTCTTCCCAAGAATTACAAGAAACTGTCGCTTTTGACTCCTTTGGTTGAACTAGGGCTTTTTGATGAATTTGACAAGAATCGCCAGAAAATCTTAGTGAACCTACCAAACCTATTTGTTTTTGTTGAGGAGTTGGGTGGTCTCTTTGCAGATGCAAGCTATAGTTGGACAGAAGTGGATGATTTTACTGAGGCAGAGAAATTTTACAAGGAGCAGGAACTAATCGGGGTTGGTATCAGTGCTCATCCTTTACAAACACTTGCCAAACAGGCCCTTTATCCAATGACACCCATTGCTACTCTTACTGAGGGGAGTCAAGCAACCCTTCTAGTTGAAGTACAAAAAATAAAAGTCATTCGAACCAAAAAAGGCGAGAGTATGGCCTTTTTACAGGTTCATGATAGTAAGTCTCGGATGGATGTAACTGTATTTTCAGACCAATATAGAAAATTTGCATCCATTTTATCCGAAGGGAAATTTTACTACATCAATGGCAAAGTTCAATCTCGAGATGGTCGTCTGCAAATGATTGCACAAGATTTGAAAGAAGCAGTAGCGGAACGATTCTGGATTCAAGTTAAAAATCATGAATACGATAAAGAGATTTCAAATATCCTAGAACAATACAAAGGCCCAATTCCTGTCATTATCAGGTATGAAGAGGAACAAAAAACGGTTGTTTCTACTCAACATTTTGTAAGAAAAGATTCTGCTCTACAGGAAAAATTAGAGGGAATTGCTATGAAAACGATTTATCGCTAAAAATACGGAAAATAGAAGAATTTTCCAATTAAATGTGGTATAATCAGTAAGAATGTTAAAAGAAAAAGGAGCATAACCAAATGAAACGTATTGCTGTTTTAACCAGTGGTGGAGACGCCCCTGGTATGAATGCTGCCATCCGTGCGGTAGTTCGCCAAGCAATCTCAGAAGGAATGGAAGTTTTTGGTATCTATGATGGATACGCAGGTATGGTTGCCGGTGAAATTTATCCACTTGATGCTGCTTCAGTAGGAGACATCATTTCACGTGGTGGTACTTTCCTTCACTCTGCTCGTTACCCTGAGTTTGCACAACTTGAAGGCCAACTTAAAGGGATTGAGCAATTGAAAAAACACGGTATCGAAGGTGTCGTTGTTATCGGTGGTGATGGTTCTTATCATGGAGCTATGCGCTTGACTGAGCATGGATTCCCTGCTATTGGGCTTCCAGGTACAATCGATAACGATATCGTAGGTACTGACTTCACAATCGGATTTGATACTGCAGTTACTACTGCAATGGATGCAATCGATAAGATTCGTGATACATCATCAAGTCACCGTCGTACTTTCGTTGTTGAAGTAATGGGACGTAACGCTGGTGATATCGCTCTTTGGGCAGGTATCGCAACTGGTGCTGACGAAATCATCATCCCTGAAGAAGGTTTCAAGATGGAAGATATCGTAGCAAGCATCAAAGCTGGTTATGAACACGGTAAAAAACACAACATTATCGTTTTGGCAGAAGGTGTTATGTCGGCAGCTGAATTTGGTCAAAAACTAAAAGAAGCTGGAGATACAAGCGACCTTCGTGTAACTGAACTTGGACACATCCAACGTGGTGGTTCACCAACCGCTCGCGACCGTGTATTGGCATCACGTATGGGTGCACACGCTGTTAAACTCCTTAAAGAGGGAATTGGTGGTGTCGCTGTTGGTATCCGTAACGAAAAAATGGTTGAGAATCCAATTCTTGGTACAGCAGAAGAGGGAGCTTTGTTTAGTCTAACAGCTGATGGTAAGATCGTTGTTAACAACCCTCATAAAGCTGATCTTGAACTTTCTGCTTTGAACAAGAGCTTGTCCTAATCAACTTTCATTAATTTGGTAACATGACCTTAAAAGGTCGAATTATATAAAGGAGTCACAAAAATCATGAACAAACGTGTAAAAATCGTTGCAACTTTAGGTCCTGCGGTTGAAATCCGTGGTGGTAAAAAATTCGGTGAAGACGGATACTGGGGTGAAAAACTTGACGTTGAAGCTTCAGCTCAAAATATTGCTAAATTGATTGAAGCAGGAGCAAACACTTTCCGTTTCAACTTCTCACATGGTGACCACCAAGAACAAGGTGAGCGTATGGCAACTGTTAAACTTGCTGAGAAACTTGCAGGTAAAAAAGTTGGTTTCCTTCTTGATACTAAAGGACCTGAAATCCGTACAGAATTGTTTGAAGGTGACGCAAAAGAGTACTCTTACAAAACTGGTGAAAAAATCCGTGTTGCAACTAAACAAGGAATCAAATCAACTCGTGATGTGATTGCTTTGAACGTTGCTGGTGCTCTTGACATCTACGATGATGTTGAAGTTGGTCGCCAAGTATTGGTTGACGATGGTAAACTTGGTCTTCGTGTTGTTGCTAAAGACGATGCAACTCGTGAATTTGAAGTTGAAGTGGAAAACGACGGAATTATCGCTAAACAAAAAGGAGTTAACATCCCTAACACTAAAATTCCTTTCCCAGCACTTGCTGAACGTGATAACGATGATATCCGTTTCGGTTTGGAACAAGGTATTAACTTCATCGCGATCTCATTCGTACGTACTGCGAAAGACGTGAACGAAGTTCGTGCAATCTGTGAAGAAACTGGAAACGGGCATGTTCAATTGTTCGCGAAAATCGAAAACCAACAAGGTATTGATAACTTGGATGAAATCCTTGAAGTAGCTGATGGTATCATGATTGCCCGTGGTGACATGGGTATTGAAGTACCATTCGAAATGGTTCCAGTTTACCAAAAAATGATTATCACAAAAGTAAATGCAGCTGGTAAAGTCGCTATCACAGCAACAAACATGCTTGAAACTATGACTGAAAAACCACGTGCAACGCGTTCAGAAGTATCAGACGTGTTTAACGCTGTTATCGACGGAACCGACGCTACAATGCTTTCAGGTGAGTCTGCAAATGGTAAATATCCACTTGAGTCAGTTACTACGATGGCAACTATTGACAAAAATGCTCAAACTCTTTTAAAAGAATACGGTCGCTTGTCGTCTGTTAACTTGTCACGTAATTCTAAGACTGAGGTTATGGCTTCAGCTGTTAAGGATGCGACAAACTCTATGAATATCAAGTTGGTGGTTACTCTTACTAAGACAGGTCACACTGCTCGTTTGATTTCTAAATACCGTCCAGATGCTGATATCTTGGCAATCACTTTCGATGAATTGACTCAGCGTGGTTTGATGCTTAACTGGGGAGTTATCCCAGTAACAACTGATCGCCCATCAAACACTGATGATATGTTTGATCTCGCTGAAAGAATTGCAGTTGAGCAAGGTTTGGTAGAATCTGGTGATGATATTGTTATCGTTGCAGGTGTACCACTTGGCGAAGCTGTTCGTACAAACACAATGCGTATCCGTACAGTACGTTAATCTAACACAAAAACCTATCATTTCAAGCTGAAAAGCTTGAGTGATAGGTCTTTTTTTATCAAAATGAGATGGTATTTAGTAAATAGGAATGGGAAAAAACTGAAAATTATGATATAATAGAATGAAAAGACCTTTTTAGTAAATTTTGAAAGAGTATAACATGAGAAAAATTGTCATCAATGGTGGACGTCCATTGCAAGGTGAGATCACCATTAGTGGTGCTAAAAATAGTGTTGTAGCGCTTATTCCAGCTATTATCTTATCAGATGATATTGTCACTTTAGATTGTGTTCCAGATATTTCAGACGTTGCTAGTCTTGTCGAAATCATGGAAATTATGGGGGCGACTGTTAAGCGTTATGAGGATGTCTTGGAGATTGATCCAAGAGGTGTTCAAAACATTCCTATGCCTTATGGCAAGATTAATAGCTTGCGTGCTTCTTATTATTTCTACGGAAGTCTTTTAGGTCGCTTTGGTGAAGCTACAGTTGGACTTCCTGGTGGATGTGATCTGGGGCCTCGTCCGATTGACCTTCACTTAAAAGCCTTTGAAGCCATGGGTGCTAAGGTCAGCTATGAGGGAGATAATATGAATTTATCTGCCCAAGGTAAGGGGCTTCATGGCGCAAGTATTTACATGGATACCGTCAGTGTAGGTGCAACGATTAACACGATGATTGCTGCGGTTAAAGCTAAGGGACGTACTGTCATTGAAAATGCGGCTCGTGAACCGGAAATTATTGATGTCGCTACCCTTTTGAACAATATGGGGGCCCATATTCGTGGTGCAGGAACTGATATTATCATTATTGATGGTGTCGAGAAACTTCATGGAACGCGTCATCAGGTTATTCCAGACCGTATCGAAGCTGGAACCTATATTTCACTTGCTGCAGCGGTAGGAAAAGGAATTCGTATTAACAACGTTCTCTATGAACACTTAGAAGGGTTTATCGCCAAACTAGAGGAAATGGGCGTTCGTATGACGGTCTCAGAAGACAGCATCTTCGTTGAAGAACAGTCCGATTTGAAGGCCATTAATATCAAAACAGCACCCTATCCAGGGTTCGCAACCGATTTGCAACAGCCTATCACGCCACTTTTACTAACTGCCCAAGGTCGTGGAACCATTATTGATACGATTTATGAGAAACGTGTTAATCATGTCTTTGAATTAGCGAAAATGGATGCAGATATTACGACTACAAACGATCACATTATCTACAACGGTGGTCGTAAGTTACACGGGGCAAGTGTAAAAGCTACAGACTTGCGAGCTGGTGCTGCACTTGTCATCGCTGGCTTAATGGCTCAAGGCCAGACTGAAATTACGAATATTGAGTTTATCCTTCGTGGCTACTCAGATATTATTGAAAAATTGCGTAGTCTTGGAGCGGATATTACACTCGTTGAAGACTAAGCCGTTGAGGTGATTATGAATATTTGGACCAAATTAGCAATGTTTTCTTTTTTTGAAACGGAGCGCTTGTATTTGCGTCCTTTCTTTTTTAGTGACAGTCAAGCGTTTTTCGAGATTGCTTCAAACCCTGAGAATTTGCAGTTTATTTTTCCCAGTCAAGCAAGTTTGGAAGAAAGTCAGTACGCCCTTGCTAACTATTTTATGAAGAATCCTCTAGGGGTTTGGGCAATTTGTCTCCAAGGAAATCAGGAAATGATTGGCTCCATTAAATTTGAAAAGATTGATGAAATCAAAAAAGAAGCAGAAATTGGTTACTTCTTAAAAAAAGATTCTTGGTCACAAGGTTATATGACAGAGGCTGTTAGCAAACTCTGTCACCTTTCTTTTGAAGAATTTGGTTTAAAACAATTATCCATCATCACTCATCTGGAGAATCAAGCTAGCCAAAAAGTAGCCTTAAAATCGGGATTTAGTCTCTTCCGACAGTTTAAGGGGAGCGATCGCTATACACGAAAAATGAGGGACTATCTTGAATTTCGTTACGTAAAAGGAGAGTTCAATGAGTAAACACCAGGAAATTTTGTCTTATCTGGAAGAGTTACCAATTGGGAAGAGAGTTAGTGTTCGTAGTATTTCAAATCACCTAGGTGTTAGTGACGGAACAGCCTACCGAGCTATCAAAGAAGCTGAAAATCGTGGCATCGTTGAAACTCGGCCACGTAGTGGAACTATACGAGTCAAGTCCCAGAAAGTGGCTATTGAGAGGCTAACCTATGCTGAAATTGCTGAAGTCACCTCCTCTGAAGTTTTAGCTGGTCAGGAAGGGCTTGAGAGAGAGTTTAGCAAATTCTCCATTGGGGCTATGACAGAGCAAAATATCCTGTCCTATCTCCATGATGGCGGTCTTTTGATCGTAGGTGACCGTACTCGTATTCAACTTTTAGCCTTGGAAAATGAAAATGCAGTCCTTGTAACGGGTGGTTTTCATGTGCAGGACGATGTTCTTGAGTTGGCTAATAAAAAGGGGATTCCAGTTCTAAGAAGTAAACATGACACTTTTACAGTAGCGACCATGATTAACAAAGCCCTCTCAAATGTTCAAATCAAAACCGATATTCTGACAGTCGAAAAGCTCTATCGTCCCAGTCATGAGTATGGTTTTTTGAGAGAAACGGATACAGTCAAAGACTATCTAGATTTGGTCCGTAAGAACAGAAGTAGTCGTTTCCCAGTCATTAATCAGCACCAAGTGGTTGTTGGGGTTGTTACTATGCGTGACGCAGGAGATAAATCCCCCAGCACTACGATTGATAAGGTGATGACACGTAGTATCTTCGTAACTGGCTTAGCGACCAATATTGCCAATGTCAGTCAACGAATGATTGCAGAAGACTTTGAGATGGTTCCTGTTGTCAGAAGCAACCAAACCCTACTCGGTGTCGTAACACGACGAGATGTCATGGAAAAGATGAGTCGTTCTCAGGTTTCAGCTTTGCCGACTTTTTCAGAGCAAATCGGGCAAAAACTCTCTTATCATCATGATGAAGTCGTCATTACTGTTGAGCCCTTCATGCTGGAGAAAAATGGTGTCCTTGCTAATGGAGTCTTGGCTGAAATCCTCAACCATATGACCCAAGACCTCGTTGTCAATAGCGGGCGCAATCTTATCATAGAGCAGATGTTGATTTATTTCTTGCAGGCTGTTCAGATTGATGATACTCTGCGAATTCAGGCTCGCATTATTCATCACACAAGACGCTCAGCTATTATTGATTATGATATTTATCATGGGCATCAGATTGTTTCAAAAGCAAATGTTACGGTTAAAATTAATTAGAATCTAGGAGAAAAAATGATAACTTTAAAATCAGCACGTGAAATCGAAGCCATGGACAAGGCTGGTGATTTCCTAGCAAGTATCCATATTGGCTTACGTGATTTGATTAAGCCAGGCGTGGATATGTGGGAAGTTGAAGAGTACGTTCGTCGACGTTGTAAAGAGGAGAATTTCCTTCCTTTACAGATTGGTGTGGATGGTGCTGTCATGGATTATCCCTATGCCACTTGTTGCTCTCTCAATGACGAAGTAGCTCACGCTTTTCCACGTCATTACATCTTGAAAGATGGCGATTTGCTCAAGGTTGACATGGTACTGGGGGGGCCAATTGCCAAATCCGACCTCAATGTATCTAAACTCAACTTCAACAATGTTGAACAAATGAAAAAATACACCCAAAGTTATACTGGTGGTTTAGCTGACTCATGTTGGGCTTATGCGGTTGGTACACCGTCTGAAGAAGTGAAAAACCTGATGGATGTGACCAAGGAAGCTATGTATAAAGGAATTGAGCAAGCAGTTGTCGGCAATCGTATCGGTGATATTGGTGCAGCCATTCAAGAATACGCTGAAAGTCGCGGTTATGGTGTCGTTCGTGATTTGGTTGGTCATGGTGTTGGTCCAACAATGCATGAAGAGCCAATGGTTCCTAACTACGGTATTGCAGGCCGTGGACTCCGCCTCCGTGAAGGAATGGTACTAACTATTGAACCCATGATTAATACTGGTGACTGGGAAATTGATACAGATATGAAGACTGGCTGGGCTCATAAGACTATAGATGGTGGCCTGTCTTGCCAATATGAACACCAGTTTGTGATTACCAAAGACGGTCCTGTTATCTTGACTAGTCAAGGTGAAGAAGGAACGTATTAAAATGAAAGGAGCTTAGCTCCTTTTTTTGGTGTCAACTTTAGTCAAAATAAATAAGCGTAGCAGACTTCTTACAAATTTATTCTTTTGTAGTAAAATAGGATTAGAATTTTGAGAAAGTAGGTAATTCGTTGGAGTCGATTATATTTCTAGTATCTGTTTTTTTAGCAGGTATCCTGTCCTTCTTTTCACCCTGCATCTTTCCTTTGCTACCTGTCTATGCTGGTATTTTACTGGATGATCTGGGAAATTCGAAAAGCTTTCGCTTTTTTGGAAGAGACGTTGCATGGTCTGGCTTAATTCGGACCTTGTGCTTTATTGCAGGAATCTCCCTCATTTTCTTTATTTTAGGATTTGGAGCTGGATTCCTAGGGCACATGCTCTATGCAGACTGGTTTCGTTATGCTATGGGAATACTCATTATTCTTTTAGGGCTTCACCAGATGGAAATCTTGCATTTCAATAAACTGGAGATTCAAAAGACAGTCACCTTCAAACAATCCAAGTCTAATCACTATCTGTCAGCCTTTTTACTTGGGATAACCTTTAGTTTTGGTTGGACCCCTTGTATCGGACCAGTCTTAAGTTCAGTATTGGCCCTAGCAGCTTCAGGTGGCAGTGGTGCTTGGCAAGGAGCTGTGTTAACATTAGTATACACATTGGGAATGGCCCTTCCTTTCATTGTTTTGGCCTTGGCTTCGGGCTGGATTATGCCTTATTTTAGTAAATTAAAACCCCATATGATTCTACTAAAGAAAATTGGGGGAGCTTTGATTATTTTAATGGGATTGTTATTAATGCTAGGGCAGTTAAATGCCTTGTCAGGAATTCTTGGATAAAAGGAGAAAAAATGAAAAAAGTTATTTTTGCTGGATTGAGCCTCATGTCTCTATTCTTGTTGATTGCCTGTGGTGAAAAAGAAACCAAACAGACAAGCAGTCCAAAACAACCTGCAGTACAACAAATCGCAGTTGGTAAGGATGCGCCAGACTTCACCTTGCAGTCTATGGATGGTAAAGAAGTCAAGTTATCAGACTATAAAGGGAAAAAGGTCTATTTGAAATTCTGGGCTTCTTGGTGCGGACCATGTAAAAAAAGCATGCCTGAGCTGATGGAATTAGCTGCCCAACAAGATCGAGACTTTGAAATCTTGAGTGTCATTGCACCTGGTTTACAAGGTGAAAAAACAGTTCAAGACTTTCCAAAATGGTACCAAGAACAAGGCTACAAGGATATTCCAGTTCTATATGATACGCAAGCAACTACTTTCCAAGCCTACCAAATTCGTAGTATTCCAACGGAATACTTGATTGACAGTCAAGGTAAAATCGGAAAAATCCAATTTGGTGCTATTAGCAACGCTGATGCAGAAGCGGCTTTTAAAGAAATGAAATAAAGAAAAAATCGCGATTGTTCGCGATTTTTTTTATAGTCTTTCATTGATGAAGCGGATAAATTGATTCCACCAAACCTTCAAAAAGAAGGCTTTTTCAACTTTCTTTTCAGAAACCATTTCAAAAGATGGTTTGTCGGAAGTAAGATAACCTTGGCCAATCAAATCCTGATCATTATAGGTTAGAGTACCAACAACCTTTCCTTCTTCTAGTGGAGCCATTTCTGATGTTGATTTCGGTGTGAATTGGAGGGCTGGTGTAGTACCGCTACCGATGCGTTGGACGATGGAAATATCTGACTTAGCGACAGCTGTCACATTATCTTCTTTACCATCAAGAACTGTTACTTTACTATCATTGTATGCTTCACCTTTCTGAACGACGGTTTTTAAGGCAAAGTTTGCAGAAATATAATCTAAAAGTGCAGAAGTTGCGGTAAAACGCGCATAAGGGTTGGTATCTTGCTGATCTGCATTTAAAACAACTGTAATAATACGCATCCCTTTCTCAACAGTTGTTCCAACGAATGAAGCGCCAGCTTTATCAGTAGTACCTGTCTTTAGTCCATCAATACCACCACGATAGGCTGGCATTCCCTCCAACATATAGTTGGTTGAGTGGATTTCAAGTCCTGCAAAGGTAGAAGTTGGTTTTTTGGTGATCTCCAAAACTTGAGGATAATCTCGGATGAGGTTACGAGCGACGATTGCAACATCGTAGGCACTCAACTTGTTTTCATCGTCTTTTTTAGAACCAGGATAGATATTATCGCCAAGGGTCTCATTATTTAAACCAGTTGTGTTTACAATAGTTGCATCTTGAATTCCCCATTCAAGAAGTTTAGCCCTCATTTTGTCTACAAAGTCTTTCTCAGAACCAGCAATCTTTTCTGCTAGCGCAATTGCAGCACTGTTTGCACTGGATACCATTGTAGCCTCTAATAGTTGTTCAACAGTATAATTTCGAGCTTCCATTGGGACGTTACTAGCCTCAGAATTAGTTGTAAGTTTGTAAGGATAGTCCGAAATATCAACAGGTGTTGACAGACTGATAGTCCCTTGTTCCAAGGCTTCATAGACCAAATAAACTGTAACCAGTTTCGTAATAGAAGCAATTTCTACAGGCTGATTTGCATCTTTTTCGTAGAGGATTTTTCCAGTTGTAGCCTCGACAGCAATGGCATGTTTAGCAGCAACATCAAATTCCTGAGCAGAAACAGTAGAAGCTGTTCCAAAAACTAAAAGTGTCATAAAAGATAAAATTATTTTTTTCATATTAGCTTTATTTTATCATAAAGAAAAAAAATATTCTCGCTTTTTTGCTAAAGCCATCTTATCTTTTTCAGAAATATGGTAAAATAGAGAGAAGGAGGATACCTATGTTCCGTAGAAACAAATTATTTTTTTGGACAGCTGAAATTTTATTATTAACACTGATTTTCTATCTTTGGAGAGAAATGGGAGCCATCATTACTCCCTTCGTGACGGTTGTAAATACCATCATGATTCCATTTTTACTTGGTGGATTTTTTTACTACATTACAAATCCAATCGTTACTTTCTTAGAAAAGAGATGTAAGATCAATCGTCTAATTGGTGTCTTGGTCACTCTTTGTGCCTTAATTGGCGTTATCGTTGTAGGAGTCGTTTATCTCTTGCCGATTTTGATTAATCAGTTGACCAGCTTGATTATTTCTAGTCAAAACATCTATAGTAGACTACAAGATTTGATCATCGATTTGTCCATGAATCCAGTCTTCCAAAATATTGATATTCAACAAACTATTCAACAACTGAATCTCTCCTATGTGGATATCCTCCAGAATATCCTTAATAGCGTCAGCAATAGTTTAGGAAGCGTTCTTTCAGCCTTGTTTAGTACAGTTCTAATCCTCATTATGACCCCTGTATTCTTGATTTATTTCTTGTTGGATGGTCATAAGTTGCTACCAATGTTGGAACGTACCGTCTTAAAACATGACAAATTGAATCTTTCTAGTCTTTTAACCAATCTTAATACAACCATAGCACGCTATATCAGTGGAATTGCGATTGATGCGGTTATTATTGGATGTTTAGCCTATATTGGCTATAGCGTTATCGGATTAAAGTACGCCCTTGTTTTTGCTATTTTTTCTGGAATTGCAAATTTGATTCCTTATGTTGGTCCAAGTATTGGCTTGATTCCAATGGTGATTGCGAATGTGTTCACGGATCCTCATCGTATGTTGATTGCGGTTGCTTATATGCTTATTATTCAACAGATTGATGGAAATGTTCTCTATCCACGCATCGTTGGAGGAGTTATGAAAGTGCATCCGATTACGATTTTGGTTCTCCTTTTACTGTCAAGTAATATCTATGGTGTCATAGGGATGGTCGTAGCAGTACCTACTTACTCTATTTTTAAAGAAATTACTAAGTTCCTGGCGAAATTATATGAAAACCATAAAGAAGCTAAGGAACTGGAAAAAACAGAATCAAATTAAAATCAGGGAAACCTGATTTTTTTGATGAAAATACGATCTCCCAAACAAAGTAAGTTTGAATTCATATTGCCATAAAGAAGCAGAAGAACAGGATTTGATAAGATTTAGATTAATTCACAAAATATGTGTAAAACACTTGCAATTTAGCAGAAATTTGATAAAATAGTAAGGAAGGTTAGACTGTATTGCCTACTGTCTATCTATAAAATATATTTTATTGGAGGCTTTTACTCAAATGGCAAAAGAAAAATACGATCGTAGTAAACCACACGTTAACATTGGTACTATCGGACACGTTGACCACGGTAAAACTACTTTGACTGCAGCTATCACAACTGTATTGGCACGTCGCTTGCCTTCAGCAGTTAACCAACCTAAAGACTATGCGTCTATCGATGCTGCTCCAGAAGAACGCGAACGCGGTATCACTATCAACACTGCGCACGTTGAGTACGAAACTGAAAAACGTCACTACGCTCACATCGACGCTCCAGGACACGCGGACTACGTTAAAAACATGATCACTGGTGCTGCTCAAATGGACGGAGCTATCCTTGTAGTAGCTTCAACTGACGGACCAATGCCACAAACTCGTGAGCACATCCTTCTTTCACGTCAGGTTGGTGTTAAACACCTTATCGTCTTCATGAACAAAATCGACTTGGTAGACGACGAAGAATTGCTTGAATTGGTTGAAATGGAAATCCGTGACCTCTTGTCAGAATACGACTTCCCAGGTGACGATCTTCCAGTTATCCAAGGTTCAGCTCTTAAAGCTCTTGAAGGTGACTCTAAATACGAAGATATCATCATGGAATTGATGAACACTGTTGATGAGTACATCCCAGAACCAGAACGTGACACTGAAAAACCATTGCTTCTTCCAGTCGAGGACGTATTCTCAATCACTGGACGTGGTACAGTTGCTTCAGGACGTATCGACCGTGGTACTGTTCGTGTCAACGACGAAATCGAAATCGTTGGTATCAAAGAAGAAACTCAAAAAGCAGTTGTTACTGGTGTTGAAATGTTCCGTAAACAACTTGACGAAGGTCTTGCTGGAGATAACGTAGGTGTCCTTCTTCGTGGTGTTCAACGTGACGAAATCGAACGTGGACAAGTTATCGCTAAACCAGGTTCAATCAACCCACACACTAAATTTAAAGGTGAAGTCTACATCCTTACTAAAGAAGAAGGTGGACGTCACACTCCATTCTTCAACAACTACCGTCCACAATTCTACTTCCGTACTACTGACGTTACAGGTTCAATCGAACTTCCTGCAGGTACTGAAATGGTAATGCCTGGTGATAACGTGACTATCGACGTTGAGTTGATCCACCCAATCGCCGTAGAACAAGGTACTACATTCTCTATCCGTGAGGGTGGACGTACTGTTGGTTCAGGTATGGTTACAGAAATCGAAGCTTAATTCGATTAAGTTCCCAGAAGAACAATTATTTAAGTCAGACACTAAAAGAATCTTGCCTTGCAAGGTTCTTTTTTTCTTCTTCTTACTCTATTTGAAGTGCTTCTACTCTAGCAGTATAATCGTTTTTTTGGTATAATAAAAGTTATGGAAATCGAAAAAACCAATCGTATGAACGCCCTTTTTGAATTTTATGCGGCGCTTTTGACAGACAAGCAGATGAACTATATAGAACTCTATTATGCTGATGATTATAGTCTTGCTGAGATTGCTGAAGAGTTCGGTGTCAGTCGTCAGGCTGTCTATGATAATATCAAGCGGACGGAAAAGATTCTAGAAGATTATGAGATGAAACTGCACATGTATTCGGACTATATTGTCCGTAGTCAGATTTTTGACCAGATCTTGGAGCGTTATCCCAAAGATGACTTTCTGCAGGAGCAGATAGAAGTTTTAACAAGCATTGATAATAGAGAATAAGAGGAAGAAAAATGGCATTTGAAAGTTTAACAGAACGTTTACAGAACGTCTTTAAAAATCTACGTAAAAAAGGAAAAATTTCTGAGACTGATGTCCAAGAAGCAACCAAAGAGATTCGTTTGGCCTTGCTTGAAGCCGACGTTGCCTTGCCTGTTGTAAAGGACTTTATCAAGAAGGTTCGTGAACGTGCAATCGGTCACGAGGTCATTGATACCCTCAATCCTGCCCAACAGATTATCAAAATTGTTGATGAGGAACTGACGGCTGTTTTAGGTTCTAATACTGCTGAGATTATCAAGTCACCAAAAATTCCAACCATTATCATGATGGTCGGTTTGCAGGGGGCTGGTAAAACGACCTTTGCTGGTAAGTTAGCCAACAAACTCAAGAAGGAAGAAAATGCTCGTCCTTTGATGATTGCGGCAGATATTTATCGTCCAGCAGCCATCGATCAGCTGAAAACACTTGGACAACAAATTGATGTTCCTGTCTTTGCACTTGGAACAGAAGTGCCGGCTGTTGAGATTGTTCGTCAAGGTTTGGAGCAAGCGCAAGCCAATCACAACGACTATGTCTTAATCGATACGGCAGGGCGTTTACAAATTGATGAACTTCTCATGAATGAGCTTCGTGATGTTAAAGCACTGGCTCAACCAAATGAAATTCTACTCGTCATTGATGCCATGATTGGTCAGGAAGCGGCTAATGTTGCCCGTGAATTCAATGCTCAGTTGGAAGTAACTGGTGTCATTCTTACCAAGATTGATGGAGATACACGTGGTGGTGCGGCTCTATCTGTTCGTCATATCACTGGTAAACCTATCAAGTTCACTGGTACGGGTGAAAAGATTACAGATATCGAAACCTTCCATCCAGACCGTATGTCAAGCCGTATCCTTGGTATGGGGGATATGCTCACTTTGATTGAGAAAGCTTCTCAGGAATACGATGAGCAAAAGGCACTTGAAATGGCTGAGAAGATGCGTGAAAACACCTTTGATTTTAATGATTTCATCGATCAATTGGATCAGGTTCAAAACATGGGGCCAATGGAAGACTTACTCAAGATGATTCCAGGTATGGCTAACAATCCTGCCCTTCAAAATATGAAGGTGGATGAGCGTCAGATTGCTCGTAAACGAGCCATCGTATCTTCCATGACACCTGAAGAACGTGAAAATCCTGAACTGTTAAATCCAAGTCGTCGCCGTCGTATCGCTGCTGGTTCTGGAAACACCTTTGTCGAAGTCAATAAATTTATCAAGGACTTTAATCAGGCCAAACAGCTCATGCAAGGTGTCATGTCTGGAGATATGAACAAAATGATGAAGCAAATGGGAATCAATCCCAATAACCTTCCTAAAAATATGCCAAATATGGGAGGAATGGATATTTCTGCCCTTGAAGGCATGATGGGACAAGGTGGAATGCCGGATATGTCAGGTCTCGGAGGAGCAGGCATGCCAGATATGAGCCAGATGTTCGGTGGTGGACTCAAAGGTAAAATCGGTGAATTTGCCATGAAACAGTCTATGAAACGTATGGCCAACAAGATGAAAAAAGCTAAGAAAAAACGTAAATAAAAAAGGAAAGCAGAAGTGCTTTCCTAAAAAAGAACTCTGAATCCGATTCAGAGTTCTTTTGTGTTTGATTGGTTTATTCCCACTCAACGGTTGCAGACTCCTTGAGAATCGCTATATAATAGGCTTTTTAAGGAGTTAGTAATTCTTTGGTGGGGTTTTTGGTGGGAATGTTATTTTGAAATTGATTGGTTCCCGTTGAAATGTACTAAGCTAGAAGATGGGAAAGAAACATTAATAATTCCGACCATTTCATTAGTGATAGCTTCATCAGCGCCATCCCATAGATGCGAGTAGTGTTTCAAGGTGATTTCAGGAGAAGAGTGTCCTAAACGTTTTGATAGAATAAGTACATCAGCATTTAATTCATTAATTAGCAGTGATGCATGGCTGTGACGGAGCCCCTTCGCTTGGATAGGCTTTACGTGAGCTATCTTGGCGTACCTTTTAATAATCCTTGAGATTGTAGATTTCAACATAGGTAAGCCATCGTATGAAAAGATAAAATCGTTCTCGTGTCCTAGTCCAATCTTTTTTTGAGCTTCACGCCATTTTTTTAACACATCAATAGTATCTTTATCTAAACTAATCATCCTTTTCCCGTCTTTAGTTTTCGTATAGGAATTACGAGTCCATTCTTTTTTGTTTTTAACAATAAGCATATGATGAACTCGTAGGCGTTGCTTATCAAAGTCAACATCATTCCATTGAAGGGCACAACCTTCATTTACACGTACGCCAGTCATGAAATATACCCAAATCATCACGAAGTTTAAATGTTCATATACATCTTCAATGTAAATTTGCGAAATAACAGCTTCAAATTCGCTCTTAGTCCAATATGGGACATTACTTTTTCCTTTAGGAATTGCATTAGATTGCTTAGAAATGTTTTTTTCCACATATCCCATTTGCAAAGCATAGTCCAATGATTTCCTAAACATGCCAAAGATGAGGCTAGCATATCCTTGTGAATATCCGGCACCATCCTCATCTTGACTAGTCAGTAACCATGTTCGAAACTTCTGGACTTGTTCGAGGGTAATCGAACGAAGTG
The DNA here is from genome assembly GCF_026782125.1 of Streptococcus oralis. Taxonomy (GTDB): domain Bacteria; phylum Bacillota; class Bacilli; order Lactobacillales; family Streptococcaceae; genus Streptococcus; species Streptococcus oralis_CE. The sequence goes on from NZ_JAKUVY010000005.1 coordinate 376,547, forward strand.
TAGTGTCACCAAAACGATCACAAAGCTGTAAAAGGTTTTTCTCTCGAACTGAAAATGTGCTGTGCTCAACTGTTGTTCTGTAATATGGAATATAATGTTCTTCCATAAATTGCCGATATTTCATACGGTAGTTAGAATAACCTTGGGATTGATGATATTCATATTTCAGTCGGGTTAATTCCTTATATGCTTCTGCAGCCGAATTAAATGGATTTCCGTGTTGATCTACCCTTGATTTCTTTCGTACACGTTTCCCGGTTACTCTATCTATACCAAATTCGGTTTGAATAAAAAATTTTCCGTTTTTGTCAGTATAGACTCCAGGAAATTTAGTTTTCTGTTGATTTTGTGGCATTATTCCTCCTTGTGAAGTGAAACACCCAGAATTTCTTCAACAGCAATGATAGGGACATGCCCTAAACGTCGATTATTATAAAAGGCATATCCCTTTTGTACCATAATTTGCTTAGCTTGTCTAATAATTGAAACGGCAGTATAGGGATTGTAACCCATTTTAATTAAATCCTCTTTGTTCATTGTTTGTTTCATAATTAATAATCCTCTTGAATTTTCTAAATTTTATTGAGATAATAGAAATGGTAATAGATATTATTACTAGTATATGTTGAGTTTGTTTCTGATACCGACCAAAGTTTAGAAACAAGCTCTTTTTTATTTTTACTTAAAGTAACTTTCATATCCTTATCCTTTTGAAAATATTCGAATAGTAGTTGCGGTACAATTTTATATATGTTCCTTGATATATCAACGTTTTTTAACATTGAAAAATATATTTGCTATTAAAATAACTGCTTTATTTATATTCCGTCTCTAAATCTTTTTAAGATCCGTTTTGACATTTTATCTTCAAGTTTTTCTTTTGTATTTTCTGTAATTGTTTCATTGAAGATTTCATTTCTTTCTTTTAAGGAGTATGTTTTTAGTGGAAAAGTTTTATAAGAAGTTGTGGAAGGGCTTATACGAGTGCCCAAACCATATTTTTTTGCTTCTTCTAGTGAATGGAACATTACCCTTATTATTTCTAGAACTTGCCAACTTGTCATTTTTCCAAATTCATGTTTTGTTCCAGTTTTTTTTTCTTGGTATTGGAACCTTTCTAGGATTCTTCTTTTAGTAGTACCTCTATTTGTTTTTAAAAATCTTAATGGAAGAAATGTAATGATATCTTCATCAATTAAATCTGATACTGTGGTAGTTGATAACTGATCACTAATAGAGAATAAAAATTCCGTTGTATAAACTTGTGGTTGAATTTTCTTATAAATTCTCTTTAACATCTTTTCGCACTTTTTAGTTGCTTTTATGATTATTTTTATATATCGAAAAACCCCATCAGATATTAGAATCTCTAAATATTGAATAATCTTTTCATCAGTTAATCGTGCTAAGTAATGGGAGTCTAATTGCTCAGCTATCTTACTGCCAGTTAATTCGACTTCATATCTAAAGATCTCTAAATTCTTTAACGATGAATATGTTTTACGGATTTGTTTGTTCTTTTTTGCTTTCTCAATTTTGTTATATAAGATGTGTTTCTCTTTCTTATTAATCTCAATCGATACCATCGAAAACTTATCTGCATTTTTACTTGTTCTATGGTTTTTTAAATCTCTATTCTTTTCTTCTTCTGCAAGTGACCGTATTAATAATTGACGAGTTGGTAAAGACGGTAATTTATCAAAAGCAATTGTGAATGCTAATTCAATTTTCTTAAACATAATAGAATTCGGATTATATTTGATTTTAATCTTATAATCTTTTTCTAACTTATATAATACTTCTTTTAATCTTAATTTAATCCCCTCAATGCCTGTAGTTTGAAAATTAGGAGAAGGACCGTTAAGTTGGATTGCAATATACTTCTTGGTATAACCTACTTCTTTTAAACTAATTGTCACTTTTCCTAGATCTACTGATTGAATTGTGATTTTAACTAATTCTCCTTTTGAGTTGTAATCTATAGAAGCAGTGTCTATATATATTTGTTCATCAAAAACGTTAGGATCATAACTTACTTTTGGGCTAAGAATTGATACTATACAGTTATCAATACCCCAATGAGATGGAACAATTGAGAAACAAGATTTTATAAAATTTTCGTTTTGTTTCTGTGATTCTAGTAATTCTTTCTTCCTAAGTTCTCTATTTTCCTTTTGCCTTTCCTTTTCTTCTATTTCTTCACGAGATAAGGGAGGTCTCTTGACTACTTCTTTTTCTCGTTTACTTTTTTTATATCTTCTTACCATGTATGTTCCTCCTTGTTGTTAAATCTGTAATGAAGATGTACTTTTAAAATGTAACTTTCTTTAAAATTAACCCTCCTTATTTTTTTACATTAGTTAGTATGCCACAAATCTTTCAGAAAACGCCTATTTTTAGTAAAAACAAATTAAAAAATGAAAAAAATTTTTAAAAATAAAAAAAACACTCAGTTTTGAGTGCTTTAAAAAACGCGTAGTGACAAGGTTTTGAAGAAAAAAGTAGGTTCTTTCCTACAAAAAAATTTTTATAAAATTTTTTTAGTTTTTGATGTTTTTTTATTTTTTATTTTTCATTTAGACTTAATATGCTGAGAAAAAGTTCAATAATTTCAGTACGATTTTTATTTAGTTGAATTTTTTAATTTTAATGAGAGATATATCATAATGTTTGGAAAAAGTTATTTAGTTTGCTTGTGCGATTAACTTATATGCATAGGATTTTTGAAACTCTTCTGGTCGATTGTGTCCGAGAGCACGTGATACAATTAAACAAGCCTTTCGATCAAGGACAACACCTTTTAATTCGCCTCTTAGATAAATCTTTTCCCTTTTATCCTTGATGTCTTTTGGATCCCGTGCGACAAGAAGATAAAGACGTTTTGCGTATTCTGCACGATATTTATGAGGTTTTAAAGCAGTTGGAACTTGAAACACACGCTTTTTACCAGCTAGTTTAAATTCTTCAACAAGCCTTTCTAATTCTTTTTTGTCTCGTGTAATAATCGGAATCCATCGATCTCGTGCTCCTTTTGATTTATGCTTTTTACCAATGATTTTAAGATAGTATCGACCATCTTCACGTTGATGTAGAGAATCACCTGTAATAGCTTTTAATTCATTTTTACGTAACCCAGTGGCAGATACGATTGAGAACCAGCGATTATTTGTTTCTTCAGACATCCTGTCGTCATTAGACTTCAAACGATTATTCTTTTTGTCGGCTCGATATCGAATATCTGTTGCAACAAAAGCAGTAGAAGATACACCTAAGACTTTGGCTAATGCTGCTTTATAGGTTGACTGGGTTGGAGCAGAAAGCCCTGATTTCTTACAATGTTCTAAGTATTGATTCACTAAATCAATCCATCCCTCAATATCGTTAGATTTATCAAGAGTTTCTAACTCTTCGGCAGTAGCTGTTGTGGCAACAAAGGAAGCGAATCTGCTCCAAGAACCAGCGTAGTTATGAAGAGTTCGGTCGGTATGGATTAAATGAAAGTCTTCTCCCGTTTTTTTGGATTCATTTCGCTTGATACCCTTTCCTTTTTTAAAGCGCGTGACTAGATTAGTTAGTCCTTTTGATTGGACGAATTGTTTACGGCCTTCGAAAGTTGTTAGAGAATCCATCTGTTGTTTCTTAGCTTTCTCTTTAGCTTTTCGTCGATCAGCACGACTATGTTTCTTCTTTGCCATAGTTCTTTCCTTTCTATAGTAGATAATGTGCTTTTAAAGAAGGTCTTAAGAAAATTCTTAAGGTCTTTTTTAATTCAAGTTGAAGTAGTGCAGTGACTTAAGCTTATATTCACTGATGTAGTATCTTCCCTTTGCTGAGGGCGCTTCTTAATTGATGGCTAAGAAGATAACCAAGCCATTTTACAACATGACAAGTTGACTCAATTCAAATAAAATGTAGAGTTCCATCTTGCAGATAAAGATCTGTTGTTTTTTCTTGTTAGTCTTTTTCAGGTTTAAATGCTCTGAATTTAGCGACTGAGCTAAGCTAGTTTTTGTATTCTATTTTGAGACTTTTGTTATTTACTTTCGTTTTTTACTTTTATTCTTTACTTTGTTACGATCAAAAAATTTTTTTAAACTGCCATTGACATTTCTTTTATTATCTATACATTTATTTTTTTTAGTTAATGAAATACAAAACTGGTTCTTTCCTAACCCAGCTTAAACCTACTGTTTCCAAGATAGCTACCTCCTTTCAAACATAAAAAAACGTAGCTATATTAGTTACGTCTCTACTCAATCAATTATTTCTATAATATTAGTATGCCACAAATTTTAAAATAAAAAAATCAGGATAAGTTTTTTACGTTATTCACTTTTACCTAGTACTGAGTGTTTAGCGTGACTTACACATACGTTCCTGTCAACGCTAAACACACAGAAAAATCAGAATTGCAAAAAAATTGAGGGATGAGAGAAAGAGGTATAAGTACCAAAAAATTGAGAAGTAAACAACACCGTTATCAATTTTTTAAATACTTTATTTTTATATTTTGAAATTTATGGCAGACTATATATAGAGAGAAAAAAAGGAGGTTACATATGTATGAGCATATGTTTTTTTTATTATAGGCCTAGTATATGAACTTGGCCCCCCAGACATTGTTATCTTTCAATCCATTTTTAAACTCAATAAACAATAAAAGGAGAAAAAATATGAACATTTATAAAGATTATCTATGTAAAAAAATTTTAGAGACTGTAAATATCGAAATTGAAACAGGTGCGGATTTTGATGTCACTGTTAATTTTTGCCGTGATGAATATAATTTTTATCTAACTTTATCTCGTGAAGGAGAAGAACTAGAGTTTGATTTCATTGATGATAGGTTGAATTTGATTATTTATCACTGTTGCCATGATAAACTGTATTATAGTATTACAGAAATGAATGAGATTTTAAATTTCAAATATGCAATTGATATGTTAGTTGAGTTGTTCGTGGCTAATAAATGGTATACGTTTGTACCAGATTTAACTACTCATAATCTCTGGGAATTGGTTGAACAGTACAAAACAGGTGAATTAAGAGATTATTATTAAAATTGAAACATCTAGTTATTGAAAAAAAGATAACTAGACGTTACAATAAAACATGTGAATTAGTTTTTTAACATATGATAGTAAGAGATAGTTCAAAAGGGATTATGAAATGAAAACTCCAAACCTATATAAAGAATTGATCAATGAGAAAAAAATTACAAATGAAATTATTGCAGAATGTATATATTCTGTGAATAAACGAGCTAAAAATTATCGTGATAAAATTAAAGAATACAAAAATGGAAAGTTCCATCAGCATTTGGAGAGTAATATTGAAAAAGCGGAAGAGGAAATGGGGAAATACTATCAACTAAAAGAAGAATTTTTGAAAGTATCTACCCCGACTCTGATCCACAAACAATTCATTGGCGAAGAGAAAAAAAGAGTATATAGTTATGAAAAAAACTATGAGAAATTATTGAAAGAAAAAACTAATGATATTTTTTGGAAAAATAGTTACTATGATTACGACAAAGATATGGAGATCGAGTTTTTTGATTATCATCTAGGAACAAAAAAATATCTATATTTCTTGTATTACGAAATTGGGGAATATAGTTTTCATTCACCCATTTCTGAGAAAATTGCTGAAAGCAATACAGAATTAGAAATTCAAGAAATCGACGAAAATTTCAAAACTCATGGCTCTAAGATTGAAGGATTGCTGTCAATGCAATTTGTAAAAAAAGTCTTGGAATTACTGCAAAGCGAAGATTATACAATTGTGAATCTATTGTAAATAAAAACGCACCATTTTTGGTGCGTTTTTATTTTTTGTGCTATAATAGAAATAAATAAAAGGAGGAGTTACATGATTGGAGAAAATATAAAAACGTTACGTAAAACACATAAATTAACCCAGCCTGAGTTTGCAAAGATTGTTGGTATTTCTAGAAATAGTCTGAGTCGTTATGAAAATGGAACAAGTCGAGTTTCGACAGAATTAATAGATCGTATCTGCAAGAAATTTAATGTTTCTTATATCGATATCGTAGGGGAGGAAAAAATGCTCACACCAGTAGAAGATTATCAGTTAACTCTGAAAATTGAAGTGATTAAAGAGCGAGGGGCGAATATCTTAGCGCAACTTTATCGTTTACAAGATGAACTAGAAATTGCATTTGATGATGCTAATAATCCTTGGGTTCTAATGAGCGATGATCTTTCTGATTTGATTAACACGAAGATTTATCTTGTAGGAACTTTTGAGGATGTAGAGCGATATAATGGCTATTTGGATGGCATTGAACGTATGCTAGAACAAGCTACTCATCTGGTGGTGGCTTAATGAAACTAGAAGAATTTAGTCAAGATGATTTTGAACGAGCATCCAAACGACTCGTTCGTTCTTTAACTCGTGGTAAAACAACTTCGTCTCAGCCCAAGGCCATCTTGCTAGGTGGACAGAGTGGTGCTGGTAAAACAACGATTCATCGTATTAAACAAAGGGAATTTCAAGGCAATATCATTATCATTGATGGAGATAGTTATCGTTCTTTTCATCCGAACTACCTTGACCTACAGGAAAAGTATGGAAAAGACAGTGTGGATTATACCAAAGTATTTGCGGGAAAAATGGTTGAACATCTCGTAGATGAATTGAGTAAACAAGGTTATCATTTGTTAATAGAGGGCACCTTGAGAACAACAGAAGTTCCTAGAAAAACGGCACAATTATTGATAACTAAAGGATATCAAGTCTCACTTGCACTAATTGCGACCAAGCCAAAATTGTCCTATCTCAGTACCTTGATACGTTATGAAGAGCTCTATGCTATAGATCCTAGTCAAGCTAGAGCGACTCCCAAAGAGCACCATGATGGAATTGTAGAACATTTAGTTGATAACTTACGAGAGTTAGAAAATGTTCAGCTATTTAATCAAATTCAAATTTACCAAAGAGATCAATCGTGTGTTTATGATTCGCAAGTAGACGAAACCTCAGCAGCAGAAGTTCTACAAGCATGCCTCTTCGGAAAATGGAGTAAGGTGGAGGAAGAGATGCTGAAGATAGGGCAGGAACGGTTGAGAGAACTGGGGGAAGTGTGACGGTGGAACATTAATTTTCACATGGATATTTAGTATATAATATGAGAGGTAGATAATGGAAACTGTAAATACAATTTTGGGAATAGTTGGCTCGTTGTTTGGTATATATGCTACGGCAATTTCTCTTAAAAATAAGAAAGACATTGAAGTAATTATAAAAAATTCTAATAATAGTCAAAATATAGGTAATAATAGTAGTAATAATGTGCAAAATATTGGTAATAGGGGGAAATAGATGGCTAATTCTCAGAGTATTGGAAATCATAGCAATAATAATACTCAAAATTTATACATAACAAATATTGAGCAGCGTACATTGATCCCAACTGTTATTTTTCAGCTTTTAAAATATGTTGAAGGATTTCACTCTCAGAACGATGAAAAATTTTTACTTGAACAACCAGCTGAATTAAAAGCGAAATTACAATTTAATAATTCTAGGAGATATATTAGATTATTTAAAGAGGGTCTCGGTAACTATATTTTACTAGAAAAGGTACTAAAAGATGAATTCACAGATAGTCAAAGAGTAGTTGAAAATATAAAGAATATTTTTATGGATCATACTCTTATAGATGCAGAAGGAAATCCGATAGTAGGTAATGGTGATGAATGTTTGAAAAAGATGCATGATGATATCAAAGAAAGAATCGCGAGAGATCCTGATTTTTTATCTAGTCAAATTGATGACCTAGAATTGGATAAATTTATTATTGCACTTCTTCAATATGGAGTCATGGAGTGTCAGATATTATTGAATCCAAATATTTATATGGGGGATAATAATGTTATTACTTGATAAAAATGCTGAGCCCAAAAAGACTATTTTTTATCTTTCAGCTATTGTACATGGCTTGATTTTAAAGAAGAAAGTCAATATAGAAAGTCTTTATATAGAACTACAAAAAGAAATTGAAGATGACCTAAATTATGATTTTTTTATTTTAGCACTAGATTTTCTTTTTCTATTAGATAAAATAAGAGTTAATAATGAAGGAGATATTGAGAGTGTTCATTAAAAGTTTGAGTATTATCAGTAAAAATACTGATGTTGTATTGAGAAAAATAGAATTTAAAAATGGAATTAATTTTATAGTGGATTCGGAGAAGTCTGATAAGCATAATAAAGTTGGAAAAACAACATGCTTAAAACTACTGGATTTAAGTTTAGGGGCAAAAAGTAAAGATGCCATTTTTAAAGATTATGAAACACAGAGTGTTAATGAACAATTAAGATTGTTCATTGAAAATCAAAAAATCTATACTGATATGGTATTAATAGATGATTTCAACCATCCTTCTAAAGAAGTTTCTATAAAGACAGAGTTGTTTAACAGAGGTAAGCGATATATTAATGGTGAGCAAACTTCATATGATGAAGTTAACAAATATTTAAATGAATTATTGTTTGAAAACAGCTCTCAAAAGCCAAGTTTTAGAAGCACAATAAAGTCATTTGTACGAATTTTAATGACTAAGGATAATACTCAATTTTTAAAAGTATTAGATAATTTTTCAAATATTTCGGAATATCGTGCTATATATAATTATTTGTTCGATATTTCAGATCCTAAAAATGATTTAGAGCTTGGTGAATTAAAACAGGAATTAAAAAAAATAAAAAGTAAGGAAGAGAATTATAAAAAAACAAATACTATAGATGATGTTGTAAAAATAAAACAAATTAATGTTGCAATTGATAAAGAAATTGATCGGTTAGAAAAAGAAATAAATGATTTAGTGGATAAAAAAGCATTTGAGAAAAATAGGGTTCATATCAACAATATTAGAAAAAAATACGAGGAGATAAGTCGACAATTAAGTAAAATTGATTTTGACATTTTACAGTTACAAAAATATATCAAAGAGGCTGAGGAGAAATCCCAAAGAATAGTTAATCAAGAACTGGCAAATGACTTTTTTCAAGAGATTTCAGAATTGCTGCCTAGTATTACTAAAACTTTTTTAGATTTAGTTGAATTTAATTCCCAATTGAGTAGAAATAAATTGTCTTATTTTAATGATAGAATTCAAGAATTGATAAGAGAAAAGGAAAATAAAGAAAATATATTGACGGAATTGACTGAAAAAAATTCAGAATTTATTTCTTTAGTAGAAGAAAATAAAGTAGATTTATATTATGATAAATTAAATCAACTAAATGAGTTAAAAATAAAAAAAGTACAAAATAATTCAACAATTATTAGCTTAGAAAACATTGAGGAGCAAAAACAGTCTATAGAAAAAAGACTATCTGAACTGGAGATGACTGTTAAAAATAATGAAGTAGAATACCAGAAAAAAATGGATATTTTTAATAGTTATTTTAAGAGCGTTGCAGGTCGAATAAATAAAGAACAGCCTGTCTTACTTTATAATCCCAAGACAGATGAATTTCCAGTTTCAATTGGTCAACTATCTGAAGGTACAAGTACAGGGACTAGAAAGTCCCTTATCGCTGCATACGATATTGCTTATCAACTTTTTGCTAGAAAAATTAATAAAACAACTCCTAAATTTATTGTACATGATGTCCTTGAGAGTATTGAAGGTGATGATATTAGGGCGTTAGTTGACGAAGTGGAAAGTAATCAAATACAATATATTTCAGCGATTTTAAAAGAAAAGTTGGTATCCTCTGGGATGTCATTGGAGGAACAAAACAAAATGATTATTTTAGAACTTTCCATGAAAGATAGATTGTTTGAGAAATGAAGTGAGTTATTAAATGTTCATTGTTAAGTATTTATAATCTAAATCGGATACCTAAGATTTATTCTAAATTTTTATCTATTAAAAATGTACAAAACAATAACGATTCAAATGGTGTGAACTTTTTGGTAAAATTTAGCTCAATTTGTGTATTTTTAGGGTAAAATTCACATCATTCCAATGAAATTTATTCAAATTAGATGAAATTTTGTTTTCTGAAAAAGCAGAAAAACATTGATTTTAAGCCCATCTTGAAACTTATTAAAATAAAAGTGTTTCCAGCCAGATCTTAAGAAAGCCCGTAAAGCATCACAATTTAGTAAACGTTAATTCGAGAGAATTACTATACTTACAGGGAGCACCTTTCGGGGTGTTCTTTTTTAGATTTTCATACTAAATTGGTGCAATTGACACAGTTGTTGCGACTTTAGTCGCTTACAAATGTGGCTGCAATCTGACAAAGTCAGTTGCCTCAAAACGTTAATCAATACGATACTATCAAGGTTTCAAAGCACTCAAGAGTTTACCTCATGGGTGCTTTTTTCGTGTCTTTTGAAATAGCTCTTCATATCGTTATTGAAATCCTTTAAATCATTAGGAATTTTAATAAGAACAGACAGATTACGGTTTCCTGAATTTATTTTTAGTGGATTTTTTGGAAAAAATATTTTCCTTAATGTACTTTTATGTATTGCTTCAAAAGTTGGAAAAAATCATTGAAAGATCTAACTCTATATTGAACAGGATTAGATCCTTCTTCATTTGATTTTAAATAATTAGAAAATATGATAAAATAAAATGAGAATATTTTTAAAGTGTTACCCGACTTTATTCGAGGGATTATACTTTCCCTTCTTATTTGATGAATTCGTGGTATTCTTTCGCTTGTTTTGATGCAGAAAGTTTTAAAAGGAGGCTACTCAGTATGTCATTATGGGACGCGTGGTTTGGAACAGATACAGAAAAGAAAAGGGAACAATATAAAGCATTGTATAACGATTTGAACAGTCAATTAAAAAGCTTTAATTCTAAATTAAAAACAATGGAAGGGAAAGTCGATAGCTATACCAATTCTCGACCTTCAATGAGTTCAAGTTTTATTCCAGAGGATGTTTTTAGTGATAGTGAAGGTCGAGTAAAAGGAAAAGTTGATACTGTACGAACCAATCAGTCTAGCGATGCAAAAAGCTTATCTAGTGCTGTTGATGCAGCCTATGAACGATACAAATACTATGAGCGTTTAGCTGAGCAAGAACGCCGAGAGAGGGAAGCTGAAGCAAGACGTCAGGCTGAGGAACGTAGAAATAGAAATAAAAGACGGAGGTGAGATTCATGGCGGATTTAAAAATCAAATATAAAGATTTGGAAACTGCTATTAAGCTTTCAAAAGAGATCAATCAAGAACTGACGAACTCGTATCAAACGGTTACCCGATTAAAAAGTTATCTCCAATCTGCCAAGTGGTCAGGAAAAACTAAGGTAGCTTTTGAATCCTATTTAGACATTATCCATAAATACCATAAGGATCTAAGATCTATCATGAACGAACATGAAAAAGCAGTCTCTGGTCTGAAAAAATCAATTGATAATTACAATAACTCATCAGAAGTTTCATCAATAAAGGGGTTGTAAATATGTCACATAAAGAAACGTTTTCTATTCATGAACTCCATTATTTGATCGGTGCCTTTGATGGGGAGTTGATGCCCGGGTTGCCCACGCTAGATGATATTGTCACTGCTTCTGAACTCATATGGACGATAGCCAAAGAAGATCTTGAGAAAAAAGGTTTGGTGAATGAGGATGGTTCACTAACAAAAGCAGGGTTTGTCATAGTTGAGACTCTAAAAGAATATTGCTTGGGTAGAACTTTGGTCATTCTAAATAATTTCTATTTCATGCAATGCCGAGACAGTAACTTTTCTATCCTAATCGTAGATACTGGTCAGGGATATCAACTTGTCAAGATTAGTCCTATGAGTCGCTTATTGCTGCTTCAAGACAAGCTCCCATTGGTGACGAGGATTCCTCTGGAAGATGAGGTTGATTTTCTAACTGAAAGAAAGCAACTAACTCCTGATATCGAAACGGCTTTAGCATCAGATCAAGCGCTGATGGTACAGTATTATCCTTTGGAACAAATGTGCGAGACCAGACACGCAGCATTATTAACAGCTTCGTATCTATTCGTTGAAGAAGAGGGCCAACTATTGGGATTTGATGTAAATCAAGAAGAGTTATACCGCTTTAGCCAGTACTATTTCCTTGAGAGATTGTATAGCTGGCTTGCCATTCCGTTTAGGGAGGAGGATTTTGAAAATGGTAGTGACTGAAACGACTGTAATGGGTGGTGGTGGATCTAACGAAATCACCATGAATCCTGATGAAATGCATACAATCATGTCTTACATCACCAATATTGAAATTTCATTTCAAAATAAC
>NZ_JAKUVY010000007.1:0-112796 GCF_026782125.1 Streptococcus oralis
CCCCTGTGAGATATGGAAGTCGCTTAGCTTTTATCCGCCATAGCTCAGTTGGTAGTAGCGCATGACTGTTAATCATGATGTCGTAGGTTCGAGTCCTACTGGCGGAGTATAGATTGAAACGTTCAATTGAGCGTTTTTTTATTTATTAATATAGTAGACTGTTGAAATTTCAAATCTTAACTTTAAAATCTATAATTACCTCTTTATTTTATTTTTAGTTCGTTTAGCTTTAAATTCTTCTTTTATAGGATTTGAAGCTTTTTTAGTTCCTTTTTTTGTTAGACTAGTGTTACTAATAAGAAAGGGAATTTTTATATGCTTCAGAAATTTTATGACCAAGCATTTGTTTTTTTGAAACTAGTTGAACAAGAATATGCCTCTTTAGGCCAGAGTTGTTCAGAGTGGGAATCACTTCATCTTCGTTTTTTACTATATTATTTAATCCGATTTAAAATTAAAAGCGATAGGGACTTTTCTCTATATCACTTTAGAACAGCTTATCGTCTATATCTAGATAAATTATTGCAAGGTGGTACAACTCTCATCCAATAGGAAGTATCTATATCATAATTACGAACGATAGTTATAGATATATTTTAAAAAATATAGAATTAGCTTATAATCAAAGGCTTTTGTATTTAGAAATGGAAGAATACCCAAATCTTTTCTACTGTTTCTTCTTGATAAAATAGTGTTTTTTTCTTATAATAAATTGTAAGATATAATTGCAGGTGAAATTCCTGCCATGTATATGAGAAAGGACGAGCTCCTAGTAGCTCAGACGAATTTTATTATGACTTCAGTTGTTGTTGTAGGTACCCAATGGGGTGATGAAGGTAAAGGAAAAATTACAGATTTTCTTTCAGCTAATGCAGAGGTAATTGCTCGTTATCAAGGTGGTGATAATGCTGGTCACACGATTGTGATTGATGGTAAGAAATTTAAGTTGCACTTGATTCCATCTGGAATTTTCTTTCCTGAAAAAATCTCTGTTATTGGGAATGGGATGGTCGTAAACCCCAAATCCCTTGTGAAAGAGTTGAGCTATCTTCATGAGGAAGGTGTGACAACTGATAACTTGCGTATTTCTGATCGTGCGCATGTCATTTTGCCATATCATATTGAATTAGACCGTCTACAAGAAGAAGCTAAGGGCGACAATAAAATCGGGACTACTATCAAGGGTATTGGTCCAGCCTATATGGATAAAGCTGCTCGTGTTGGAATTCGTATTGCAGATCTTTTGGATAAGGATATTTTCCGTGAACGCTTGGAACGCAATCTTGCGGAAAAGAATCGTCTGTTTGAAAAATTGTATGACAGTACTCCTATTTCAATTGATGATATTTTTGAAGAGTATTATGAGTATGGCCAACAAATCAAGCAGTATGTGACAGATACGTCCGTAATCTTGAACGATGCCCTTGATAATGGAAAACGTGTGCTTTTTGAAGGTGCGCAAGGTGTTATGTTAGATATTGACCAAGGTACTTATCCATTTGTTACTTCGTCAAATCCTGTCGCTGGTGGTGTGACAATCGGGTCTGGTGTTGGTCCAAGTAAGATTGACAAGGTTGTAGGTGTGTGTAAAGCCTATACGAGTCGTGTGGGGGACGGACCTTTCCCAACGGAATTGTTTGATGAAGTGGGAGATCGCATTCGTGAAGCAGGTCATGAATACGGTACAACAACTGGCCGTCCACGTCGTGTGGGTTGGTTTGACTCAGTTGTGATGCGTCACAGCCGCCGTGTATCTGGGATTACCAATCTTTCATTGAACTCTATCGATGTTTTGAGTGGTTTGGATACAGTGAAAATCTGTGTGGCCTATGATCTTGATGGTCAACGTATTGATTACTATCCTGCTAGCCTTGAGCAGTTGAAACGCTGCAAACCAATCTACGAGGAATTGCCAGGTTGGTCAGAAGACATCACTGGGGTTCGTAATTTGGAAGATCTTCCTGAGAATGCGCGTAACTATGTTCGTCGTGTAAGCGAGTTAGTTGGTGTTCGTATCTCAACTTTCTCAGTAGGTCCTGGTCGTGAACAAACTAATATTTTAGAAAGTGTTTGGTCATAGGAGATTTTTAAGATTAGTTTAAGACAGGTTGGGTATACTATAGGCAGTTACAAGAAGACCTCCTAACTTGTTGTAACAAATATCCTAAACTTTTCTTTTTCATAATAATCTCCCTATTAAGTCACCCCATTGGGTGGCTTTTTTTATCTTGGGAATCATGATATAATAATAGAATCGACAAGTAGGAAAAGGAAGAATTGATGAATTATACAGTTGAAGAAAAAGAAAGATTCATGAGAGAGGCCTTGAAGGAGGCAGAAATTGCTCTAGAACACGATGAAATTCCAATTGGCTGTGTGATTGTCAAGGATAGAGAAATCATTGGCCGTGGGCATAATGCGCGCGAGGAGTTGCAACGGGCGGTTATGCATGCAGAAATCATGGCCATAGAGAATGCTAATCTGAGTGAAGAGAGCTGGCGTTTACTAGATTGCACCCTTTTTGTGACCATTGAGCCCTGTGTGATGTGTAGTGGGGCAATTGGTCTCGCACGGATTCAAAACGTGGTCTACGGGGCTAAGAACCAAAAATTTGGTGCTGCTGGGAGTCTGTACGATATTTTGACGGATGAACGTCTCAATCACCGTGTAGAGGTTGAAACGGGAGTTTTGGAGAGTGAGTGTGCAGCGATTATGCAGGACTTTTTCCGAAATCGACGGAAAAAATAATTTCTCTTTAAAAACCGAGGGGAATGTGGTATAATAAATAGTGGAGCAACAGTTCTGCGTGAAGCGGGTCAGGGGAGGAATCCAGCAGCCCTAAGCGAGTGTGAATTGTGTGCTCTTTTTTCGTGCTTTTTTCGAATAAATAAGATAAAATAGCCTAGAATGAATGATAATAGAAAAGAGAAAAATATGAAAATTCGTGGTTTTGAATTGGTTTCGAGTTTTACAGATGAAAATTTGTTGCCCAAGCGTGAGACAGCGCATGCGGCGGGATATGACTTAAAGGTTGCGGAACGCACTGTGATTGCTCCAGGGGAGATCGTCCTCGTTCCAACTGGGGTCAAGGCTTATATGCAACCGACAGAAGTGCTCTATCTTTATGACCGTTCTTCAAACCCTCGTAAGAAGGGTCTAGTCTTGATCAACTCTGTTGGTGTTATTGATGGGGATTATTATGGCAATCCCGGGAATGAGGGACATATCTTTGCTCAGATGAAAAATATTACTGATCAGGAAGTGATACTTGAAGTAGGTGAACGTGTGGTTCAGGCTGTCTTTGCGCCTTTCTTAATCGCAGACGGAGATGAGGCAGATGGCGTGCGAACTGGTGGATTTGGATCGACAGGGCACTAAGATGAAGATTATCTTTGTACGTCATGGAGAGCCAGACTACCGTGAGTTAGAGGAGTGTTCCTACACTGACTTTGGATTAGATTTGGCTCCTTTGTCTGAGAAAGGAAGGCGACAAGCTCAGGAACTTTGCCAAAATCCTTTGCTTGGCTCAGCTGATATACTGGTGTCTTCTGCAGTGACGCGAGCATTAGAAACGGCTTCTTATCTTACTTGTGCTACTGGCCTTCCTTTGAGAGTAGAACCCTTATTGCATGAATGGCAGGTTTACGAAAGTGGCATAGAGAATTTTGAAAAAGCACGTACTCTGTTTTTAGAAAACAATGGGGAGTTGCTTCCTAATAGTCCTATTCAGTATGAGACAGCTGAAGAGATGAAGGCGCGTTTTTTGCAAACTATGATAAAGTACCGAGACTACCAGACAGTGCTAGTTGTCGCTCATCGAATGCTCATGCGCCAATTTGTACCAGACGAGAAGATTGATTTTTGCCAAGTAATTGAGTGTGAGTTAGAGATATAGAAAGAGGTTTATCATCGCAAAGAAAAAAGCGACATTTGTGTGTCAAAATTGTGAATATAATTCACCTAAGTATCTAGGACGCTGTCCAAACTGTGGAGCTTGGTCTTCTTTTGTAGAAGAGATCGAGGTTGTCAAGGTCAAAAATGCGCGTGTGTCTTTGACAGGTGAAAAAACCAAGCCTATGAAACTGGCTGAAGTAACGTCTATCAATGTCAATAGAACCAAGACCGAGATGGAGGAATTTAACCGTGTACTTGGAGGCGGAGTGGTACCAGGGAGTCTCGTCCTTATCGGTGGGGATCCTGGAATCGGGAAATCAACGCTTCTTTTACAAGTTTCAACCCAGTTGTCTCAAGTGGGTACGGTTCTCTACGTCAGTGGTGAGGAGTCTGCCCAGCAAATCAAGCTACGAGCAGAGCGCTTGGGGGATATTGATAGCGAGTTTTATCTCTATGCAGAGACCAATATGCAGAGTGTTCGAGCGGAGGTAGAGCGCATCCAACCTGACTTTCTTATCATCGACTCCATTCAGACTATTATGTCTCCTGAAATTTCTGGAGTGCAAGGGTCAGTTTCTCAAGTGCGCGAAGTAACTGCTGAGCTCATGCAGCTGGCCAAGACTAATAACATTGCCATCTTTATCGTAGGGCATGTGACCAAGGAAGGTACTCTGGCTGGTCCGCGTATGTTGGAGCATATGGTAGATACAGTGCTTTACTTTGAAGGGGAACGCCACCATACCTTCCGTATCTTGAGAGCAGTCAAAAATCGTTTTGGGTCCACTAATGAGATTGGCATCTTTGAGATGCAGTCAGGTGGCTTGGTTGAGGTGCTCAATCCGAGTCAAGTTTTCCTAGAAGAGCGTTTGGATGGGGCTACTGGCTCGTCAATCGTTGTGACCATGGAAGGGACCCGTCCGATTTTGGCGGAGGTTCAGGCTTTGGTGACACCAACCATGTTTGGAAATGCTAAGCGCACAACGACAGGACTTGATTTCAATCGTGCGAGTCTGATTATGGCTGTTTTGGAAAAACGAGCAGGGCTTCTTTTGCAAAATCAGGATGCCTATCTCAAATCTGCTGGTGGCGTCAAATTGGATGAGCCTGCCATTGACTTAGCCGTTGCAGTGGCTATTGCCTCTAGTTACAAGGACAAGCCTACCAATCCTCAGGAATGTTTTGTGGGTGAACTGGGCTTGACCGGAGAAATTCGGCGTGTGAATCGTATCGAACAACGTATCAATGAAGCAGCAAAATTGGGCTTTACCAAGATTTATGTACCCAAGAATTCCTTGACAGGAATCACTCCACCCAAGGAAATTGAAGTTATTGGTGTGACGACTATTCAGGAAGTTTTGAAAAAGGTCTTTGCATAATCCGTGACAAATTCTCTTAAAAATGATAAGATAGGAGAAATATTTGATTATCAAATTTTTGAGGAGGGAATCGTGTCGTATTTTGAACAGTTTATGCAAGCCAATCAGGCTTATGTTGCCCTACATGGGCAGTTAAATCTGCCACTTAAACCCAAAACCAGAGTAGCGATCGTGACCTGTATGGACTCACGTCTACACGTTGCGCAAGCTCTAGGTTTGGCCCTTGGGGATGCTCATATCTTGCGAAATGCGGGTGGTCGAGTAACTGAGGACATGATTCGTTCACTGGTGATTTCCCAGCAACAAATGGGGACAAGAGAAATCGTGGTGCTTCACCATACAGACTGTGGAGCTCAAACCTTTCAAAATGAAAGTTTTCATGAACATTTGAAACACGAGCTCGGAGTTGATGTGTCTGATCAAGATTTTTTACCATTCCAGGATGTTGAAGAGAGTGTGAGAGAGGATATGCAATTGCTTCGAGAATCTCCACTGATTCCTGATGATGTGGTTATTTCAGGTGCTGTCTATGATGTGGATACAGGAAGTATGAGAGAAGTATGCTAACTTTGTCTCGAAAAAATTTCATCCTAGCATAAAATTGATTGTTAAAATGTAGGATTTTTAGTTTTAATATAGCTAATATAAAATAGCATAAAACGAGGGTATAAATGTTTGCTCTTGTTTTATTTTTGATTGAAAAATAAAGGAAAAAGCGCTACAATGGTAGATGGAAAATGTTGTGTAAAAAACAAGTGATACATAAATACCGGAGGAAATCATGTCTTTTTCTGATTTAAAGCTGTTTGCCCTTTCTTCTAATAGAGAATTGGCAGAGCGTGTGGCGCAAGAAATTGGGATAGAGTTGGGGAAATCGACTGTTCGCCAATTTTCAGATGGGGAGATTCAGGTCAACATTGAAGAATCAATCCGTGGAAAACACGTCTTTATCCTACAATCAACTAGTTCACCTGTAAATGATAATTTACTTGAAATTTTGATTATGGTGGACGCATTGAAGCGTGCTAGTGCAGAATCTGTCAACGTTGTTATGCCTTACTATGGATATGCACGTCAGGATAGAAAGGCGCGCGCGCGTGAGCCAATCACTGCAAAACTCGTTGCAAACATGCTAGAAGTTGCTGGAGTGGATCGTTTGTTGACGATTGATTTGCACGCTGCACAGATTCAGGGATTCTTTGATATTCCCGTAGATCACTTGATGGGTGCTCCATTGATTGCGGACTATTTTGAACGTCGTGGCATGGTTGGCTCTGACTACGTGGTTGTCAGCCCAGACCATGGTGGGGTGACTCGTGCTCGTAAATTGGCAGAGTTTTTGAAAACTCCGATTGCGATTATTGACAAACGCCGTAGTGTAGACAAGATGAATACCAGTGAAGTGATGAACATCATTGGTAAGGTAGAAGGTAAGACTTGTATCTTGATTGACGATATGATCGATACAGCTGGAACTATTTGTCATGCGGCAGATGCTCTTGCTGAAGCAGGTGCTGTTGAAGTTTACGCAAGCTGTACGCATCCAGTTCTTTCGGGGCCAGCTATGGACAATATCCAAAAATCAGCTATTAAGAAATTGGTTGTTTTGGATACGATCTACCTACCAGAAGAGCGTTTGATTGATAAGATTGAACAAATTTCGATTGCTCATCTTCTGGGCGATGCTATTATCCGTATTCACGAAAAACGTCCTCTTTCTCCCCTATTTTGTATTGAGAAAAAGATTTAATCTTTCACTTGAAGTAGACAGAACTCCTAGCAGGCTTCTTTTCTTGCTAGGAGATTTTTATAGTCAAAATCTGCAAGCCTTTTCAAAATATGCTATACTGAGAAAAAAGGAGGATTTCTATGAGCCAAGAATTTATCAATCCAAGTGATGGTGTGATCCGTCAGTATCTTGCAACCAGTAAAACGTTAGCGGTAGTGGGCTTGTCCGATCGTGAAGAAACAACTAGCAATCGAGTGACTAAGGAAATGCAGGCTCGGGGCTATAAAATCATTCCAGTTAATCCCAAGGCTGCAGGTGGCGAAATCTTGGGAGAAAAGGCCTATGCAAGCCTAGCTGAAATTCCTTTCCCTGTAGATATCGTCAATGTATACCGACGTAGCGAGTTTTTACCAGATGTGGCGCGTGATTTTCTCAAGGCGGATGCTAAGATTTTTTGGGCACAACTGGGACTTGAAAGCCTAGAAGCGGAAGAAATCTTGCGTGCTGGAGGATGCGATGACATCGTGATGAATCGCTGTATTAAGAGAGAACATACACGTTTAATTCTTGAACAATAAAAAGGTAGCCAGTAGGCTACCTTTTGTGTTAGAAAATACCAATCAATGCTTGCATACCAAGGCTGGTGAGGATGATGGCAATCCAGCAAAGGGCTCCGAGAAGAATGGATTTCCCGCTGGATTTGACCATGGCAATCAGATTGGTTTTGAGACCGATAGCACTCATGGCCATGATAATGAGGAATTTGGAGAGTTGTTTGAGAGGGGTGAAGAAGCTACTAGACACACCGAGAGAGGTGAGAAGAGTCGTTAAGAGAGAGGCTAGGATGAAATAAAGGATAAAAAGTGGGAAGACCTTTTTTAGTTGGAAATCTTGGTTGTTTTTTTGCTGGCGACTTTGCCAGTAGGAGAGAAAGAGCGTAATAGGAATGATTGCTAAGGTGCGCGTGAGTTTCACAATGGTTGCAGACTCAAGGGTATTGGTCTGATAAAGACTGTCCCAGGAGCTGGCGGTAGCCGTCACAGAAGAAGTATCATTGACTGCAGTTCCTGCAAAGAGGGCGAAGCCTTCATTTGATAAGTGAAGCCAGGTTCCCAGAGTTGGAAAGATGAGCGCAGCCAAGACATTGAAGAAAAAGATAACGGAAATGGCTTGGGCAACTTCTTTTTCCTTGGCATGGATAACGGGCGCTGTCGCAGCAATGGCAGAGCCACCGCAGATAGAAGACCCCACTCCAATCAAGGTAGCTAGTTTTGTGTCTAGCGCAAAGAAACGCTGGAAGAGGTAGGCGACGATTAAGGAAATAGAAATGGTGGAAAGGATGACAGGGAGTGAAGATTTTCCAACTGCGAAGACTTGCGAGATATTGAGACCAAAACCGAGTAAGATAACGGCATACTGGAGCAATTTCTTGGAACTAAAGGTCAAACCTGCATCTAGTTGTTTGTAGGGTGAGAGCCAGGGGTGGAGGAGCATTCCAGCAAAAATTGCAAAGACAGGTGCACCCACGACGGGGAAAAATCCTCCCAGGAACCAAGATATGATAGAAATGAGAAGGCAGGCCAAGATTCCTGCTCCATTTTTTGATAAAAATGACATATAAACCTCCGAAAATAAGCACTTATTATTATAGTCCTGTCGAGAAGAAAAGTAAAACAGAAAGTGAAAAATGCGGGTTTCAGATGGATTTTGCGGTCAGGGAGCTTTTGTAGTATAATAGTACTATGTTCTGTAAGCAAGGGGGATATCTATGGACTTAACCAAGCGCTTTAATAAACAGTTAGACAAGATTCAAGTTTCCTTGATTCGCCAGTTTGATCAGGCTATTTCGGAGATTCCTGGGGTCTTGCGTTTGACCTTGGGGGAACCTGATTTTACAACGCCAGATCATGTCAAGGAAGCAGCCAAGCGAGCCATTGATCAGAACCAATCCTACTATACAGGGATGAGCGGTTTACTGACCTTGCGCCAGTCTGCTAGCGACTTTGTAAAAGAAAAATACCAGCTAGACTATAATCCTGAAAATGAAATTTTAGTTACAATTGGGGCGACAGAGGCTTTATCTGCTACTTTGACGGCTATTTTGGAAGAGGGGGACAAGGTGCTCTTGCCAGCTCCTGCCTATCCAGGATATGAGCCGATTGTCAATCTAGTTGGGGCAGAGATTGTCGAGATTGATACAACTGAAAATGGTTTTGTCTTGACTCCTGAAATGTTGGAAAAGGCCATTTTGGAGCAAGGGGACAAGCTCAAAGCAGTTATTCTCAACTATCCAGCCAATCCGACAGGAATTACCTATAGTCGGGAGCAGTTGGAAGCCTTGGCAGACGTTTTACGCAAGTATGAGATTTTTGTTGTCTGTGATGAGGTTTACTCAGAATTAACCTATACAGGCGAAGCCCATGTATCTCTGGGAACTATGCTGAGAGACCAGGCTATTATTATCAATGGCTTGTCTAAATCGCATGCTATGACAGGTTGGCGTTTAGGCTTTATCTTTGCTCCTGCAGCTTTCACAGCTCAGTTAATCAAGAGTCACCAATATTTGGTTACTGCCGCAAATACCATGGCTCAACATGCTGCGGTGGAGGCTTTGACCGCTGGTAAAAACGACGCAGAGCCTATGAAGAAGGAATACATCCAGCGTCGAGATTATATCATCGAAAAGATGACTGCTCTTGGTTTTGAAATTATCAAACCAGACGGTGCCTTCTATATCTTTGCTAAGATTCCAGCAGGTTACAATCAAGACTCCTTTGCTTTTCTGAAGGATTTTGCTCAGAAGAAGGCTGTTGCCTTTATCCCTGGTGCCGCCTTTGGGCGTTACGGAGAAGGCTATGTTCGCCTGTCTTATGCAGCCAGCATGGAAACGATCAGTGAGGCCATGAAGCGACTTGAGGAGTACATGAGAGAAGCATGATTCAGTCTATCACGAGTCAAGGTCTCGTACTCTACAATCGTAACTTTCGTGAGGATGACAAGCTAGTCAAGATCTTTACCGAGCAGGTGGGCAAGCGCATGTTTTTCGTCAAACACGCTGGCCAGTCCAAACTAGCTCCTGTTATTCAGCCCTTGGTGTTGGCACGATTTCTCTTGCGCATCAATGATGACGGTCTTAGCTACATCGAGGACTACCATGAGGTGATGACCTTTCCCAAGATTAATAGTGATCTTTTTGTCATGGCCTATGCAACCTATGTGGCTGCCCTTGCAGATGCTAGTTTGCAGGATAATCAGCAGGATGCTCCCTTGTTTGCTTTCTTGAGGAAGACTCTGGAGTTGATGGAAGCAGGCATAGATTATCAGGTCTTAACCAATATTTTTGAAATTCAAATCTTGACTCGATTTGGAATCAGCCTTAATTTTAATGAGTGTGTCTTTTGCCATCGGGTAGGTCAGGCCTTTGACTTTTCTTTCAAATATGGAGCCTGCCTCTGTCCAGAGCATTATCACGAAGATGAGAGACGTTGTCATCTAAATCCCAACATCCCTTATCTGCTCAATCAATTTCAAGCCATTGATTTTGAGACCTTGGAAACCATTTCGCTCAAATCTCAAATCAAACAAGACTTGCGCAAGTTTATGGATCAGATCTATGAAGAGTATGTCGGGATTCACCTAAAATCAAAAAAATTTATTGATTCCCTAGCCGACTGGGGACAATTACTAAAAGAGGAAGACAAATGAAAAAAATCGCAGTAGATGCTATGGGTGGCGATTATGCACCCCAAGCCATCGTTGAGGGTGTCAATCAAGCCCTAGCTGACTTTTCAGATATTGAGATTCAACTTTACGGAGATGAAGCTGAAATCAAGCAATATCTAACAACCACAGAGCGCGTTAGTATCATCCATACGGATGAAAAAATTGATTCCGACGATGAGCCGACAAAGGCTATCCGTAAGAAGAAAAATGCTAGTATGGTATTAGCAGCTAAGGCAGTCAAAGAGGGAGAAGCAGACGCTGTCCTCTCAGCTGGCAACACAGGTGCCTTGTTGGCTGCAGGTTTCTTCATCGTGGGTCGTATCAAGAATATCGACCGTCCTGGGCTCATGTCTACCTTGCCGACTATGGATGGCAAAGGGTTTGATATGCTCGATCTCGGCGCCAATGCAGAAAACACAGCCCAGCACCTCCACCAATACGCTGTTCTCGGCTCCTTTTATGCTAAAAATGTTCGTGGGATTGCAAAACCACGTGTTGGTTTGCTCAACAACGGAACAGAAAGTAGCAAGGGAGACCCGCTTCGTAAGGAAACTTATGACTTGCTAGTAGCTGATGAAAGTTTGAACTTTATTGGAAACGTGGAAGCGCGTGATCTGATGGAGGGAGTGGCTGATGTAGTAGTAACAGATGGTTTCACGGGAAACGCAGTGCTCAAATCTATCGAAGGTACAGCCATGGGGATTATGGGCTTGCTCAAGACAGCTATTACAGGTGGTGGGCTTCGAGCAAAACTTGGTGCCCTTCTTCTTAAAGATAGTTTGAAAGGTTTGAAAAAGCAGCTTAACTATTCAGATGTTGGAGGAGCGGTCTTGTTTGGTGTCAAAGCACCTGTTGTTAAGACCCATGGCTCAAGTGATGCCAAGGCTGTGTACAGTACGATTCGCCAGATTCGTACCATGCTAGAAACAGACGTAGTTGCTCAGACTGAGCGTGAATTTTCAGGAGAATAACAGATGACAAACAAAGAAATTTTTGATCGTATCGTGACCATTATCCAAGAAAGACAGGGAGAAAACTTTGTCGTAACAGAAGCCTTAAGTCTGAAGGACGACCTCGATGCAGACTCAGTGGACTTGATGGAGTTCGTCTTGACGCTAGAAGATGAATTTGGAATCGAAATTAGCGATGAGGAAATTGACCATCTTCAAAGTGTAACAGATGTAATCGAAACCATTAAAGGTAAAATATAGCCAAAAGCAACATGCAAGTCATGTTGTTTTTTATTTGCAGAAAAAAGAGAAACTTTTAGTAGAAATTGCGAATAAAGAGATGAGAAAGAAAAAGGAGGAACGTTTATGTATATTACCGGTTTTTATCCGTGGTTCATTAGGTGGTTTTTAAAATAAAAATGAATGAATTGTTCATTTTCGAATTGTTTTTCGAATAGATAGGTAAGGAAAAAGGGAAGGAGATAAGAAAATGATTTCAGTAATTTACCCAATCTGGCTATTTAAGTGGCTTAGAGGTTAAAGATTAGATATATAGAAAAATATAGAGGAGAAGAAAGATGACAAACTTTGACAAAATGGAACAGAACTTTGCAGCTCTTACAGAAGAAGAGTTGACGGATGTGAATGGGGGGATTGCTTGGGAGATGGTCTCTGTAGGTATCGCAATTGGTTGGGGAATTTACCAAGTTGGTGAAGCTGCTGGCAAAACATTCTATTATATTACTCATCCATAATTTTTGATAAATATGAGCAAAAAAACATTTTGGATTATACTATTCGTTATTACGATAGTAGTAACTGCTATTGGTTTAGGATTATCTGCATATAATTATTTTGTTTTTGACAGACCTTTTTTTAATAGTACTACTAAAGGACTGCTATCTGCGTTTTTCTTGAGTGTATTAATGATTATTGTGGGTATGTTGAAAGAACATTAATTTTTATTAGTAAAATGAAGGAGGAAATATGTTAAATTTACAAACGTTGGAACAAAACTATCCAACTTTAAGCGATCTTGAACTACAAGAAGTAGATGGCGGAGGAGTGCTACTTTTCGTTGGTGGAGGAATTGTTTCTCTCGGACTCCTAGCTTGGGGTGCCTATAATGGTTATCAGTCAGCAGCGAGAGGTGGCTAATATAAACAAAATAAATCTACCTACGTGGTTTGAATATTTTGATATACCTACGATTTCATCATTCTTGATGACATTTATCTTACTTTATAGAAATATCATTTCAGAATAGTTTATTTCTAGGCATTCATTTTTTAACGGTTACTTTAAGCAGGCAGAACTTTTGTTCTGCTTTTTACATTTAAATGATAGTTTATGCTTTTGAAAGTGCGTTTTAGGCGTAAAAATAGTTTATTTAGGAATATTTTCCTGTTTTTATCCTTGTTTGGTTAAAATAGTCTTACAAAGTTTTTAAGAGATTATTAGAAAAAGGAGATGGATATGAAATTTGGGAAAAGGCACTATCGTCCCCAAGTGGATCAGATGGATTGTGGCGTGGCTTCCTTGGCCATGGTATTTGGCTACTATGGTAGTTATTACTCCTTAGCTCATCTACGAGAATTAGCTAAGACGACCATGGATGGGACGACGGCTTTGGGTCTTGTAAAAGTGGCAGAGGAAATTGGTTTTGAAACGCGGGCTATCAAGGCAGATATGACGCTCTTTGATCTGCCTGATTTGACTTTTCCTTTTGTAGCCCATGTGCTCAAGGAAGGGAAATTGCTCCACTATTATGTGGTGACAGGTCAGGATAAAAAGCACATCCATATCGCTGATCCAGATCCTGGTGTCAAGCTGACCAAGATTTCCCGTGAGCGATTTGCTCAAGAATGGACAGGAGTCAGTCTCTTTATGGCTCCGTCTCCAAACTATAAACCCCACAGGGAGAAAAAACAAGGGCTCCTATCCTTCTTGTCAATTTTACTCAAACAGCGTGGCTTAATTACCAATATTGTCCTAGCGACACTCTTGGTAACCTTAATCAATATTGTGGGTTCCTACTACCTTCAGTCCATCATTGACAGTTACGTACCAGACCAGATGCGCTCGACACTGGGTATTATCTCTATTGGGCTGGTCATCGTCTATATTCTCCAGCAAATTTTGTCTTATGCCCAGGAGTATCTCCTACTGATCCTTGGGCAACGCTTATCGATTGACGTGATTTTGTCCTACATCAAGCATATTTTTCACCTGCCGATGTCCTTTTTCGCGACACGCAGGACAGGGGAAATCGTGTCTCGTTTTACAGATGCTAACAGTATCATCGACGCGCTAGCTTCGACCATTCTGTCGATTTTCCTAGATGTGTCGACGATTTTGATTATCTCGCTTGTCCTGTTTTCACAAAATATGACGCTCTTTTTCATTAGTCTACTTGCACTTCCCATTTATACAGCGATTATCTTTGCCTTTATGAAGCCTTTTGAAAAGATGAATCGTGATACCATGGAAGCTAACGCGGTTCTGTCTTCTTCTATCATCGAGGACATCAACGGTATTGAGACCATTAAATCTTTGACCAGTGAAAGTTCACGCTATCAAAAGATTGATAAGGAATTTGTAACTTATCTGAAAAAATCCTTTACCTACAGTCGGGCAGAAAGCCATCAAAAGGCACTGAAAAAAGTTGCTCAGCTCCTGCTCAATGTTGCCGTTCTCTGGATGGGAGCTGTTCTGGTCATGGATGGCAAGATGAGTTTGGGCCAATTGATTACCTATAATACTTTGCTTGTTTACTTTACCAATCCTTTGGAAAATATCATCAATCTACAAACCAAACTTCAGACAGCGCAGGTTGCCAATAATCGCTTAAATGAGGTTTATCTGGTAGCTTCGGAGTTTGAGGAGAAGAAAACGGTAGAAGATCTGAGTATGATGAAGGGAGATATGACCTTTAAGCAGGTTCACTATAAGTATGGCTATGGTCGTGACGTCTTGTCGGATATCAATTTGACCATTCCGCAAGGGTCTAAGATGGCTTTCGTGGGGATTTCAGGTTCGGGTAAGACCACCTTGGCCAAGATGATGGTTAATTTTTACGACCCTAGTCAGGGAGAGATTAGTCTGGGTGGTGTCAATCTCAATCAGATTGATAAAAAAGCCTTGCGCCAGTACATCAATTATCTACCTCAACAGCCCTATGTCTTTAACGGAACGATTTTGGAGAATCTTCTCCTTGGAGCCAAGGAGGGGACGACACAGGAAGATATCCTACGAGCAGTCGAATTGGCTGAGATTCGGGAGGATATCGAGCGGATGCCGCTGAATTATCAGACAGAATTGACTTCGGATGGGGCAGGTATTTCTGGGGGGCAACGACAACGAATCGCTTTGGCGCGTGCTCTTTTAACGGGTGCACCTGTTCTGATATTGGACGAGGCGACCAGCAGTCTGGATATCTTGACAGAGAAGCGGATTGTGGATAATCTCATGGCTTTAGACAAGACCTTGATTTTCATTGCTCACCGCTTGACCATTGCTGAGCGAACAGAGCAGGTTGTTGTTTTGGATCAGGGCAGGATTGTCGAAGAAGGCAACCATGCGGACTTGCTTGCCCGAGGTGAATTTTACGCCCATTTGGTCAATAGCTAGAAAGAGGAGAAGATGAAACCAGAATTTTTAGAAAGTGCGGAGTTTTACCATCGTCGTTACCATAATTTTTCCAGTCGCGTGATTTTACCCATGTCGCTTCTGCTCGTGTTTCTGTTTGGATTTGCAGTCTTTGCTGAGAAAGAGATTAGTTTGTCTACTAGAGCTACCGTCGAACCTAGTCGGATCATTGCCAACATCCAGTCGACTAGCAATCAACGCATTGTGGCCAACTATCTGGAAGAAAACAAGTTGGTCAAGCAAGGGGACCTACTCGTTCAGTACCAGCAAGGGGCAGAGGCTGTCCAGGTTGAAGCATATACCAGTCAATTGGAGATGCTAAAGGATCAAAAAAAACAGTTGGGGTATTTGCAATCCAGTTTGAAAGAGGGGAGTGATCAATTTCCAGAGGCAGATAAGTTTGGTTACCAGGAGATGTTTCGAGATTATCTCAGCCAAGCGAATGGTCTAAGAAGTAATGTTTCTCAACAAAATGCCAGCATTTCCTCTCAAAATGCAGCCGCAAGTCAGAGCCAGGCCGAGATTGGCAATCTTATTAGTCAAACAGAGGATAAAATTCGAGACTATAAAACAGCAAAGTCAGCGATTGAAAAGGGAGATCAACTGGATAGTCAGAATCCAGCCTACTCTTTTTATCAGACCTATAAAAACCAAGCTGGAGAAGATCCGCAAGCTAAATCGCAAGTTATTGCACAGGTGGATGCACAAATTGCCCAGCTAGAGTCTAGTCTAGCTACGTATCGTGTACAGTATGCGGGTTCTGGAGCTCAACAGGCCCACGCAACGGGACTGGATAGTCAACTGGAATCACTCAAATCTCAGCACTTAGTCAAAGTTGGCCAGGAATTAACTCTTCTAGATCAGAAAATTTTAGAGGCGGAATCGGGTAAGAAGGTACAGGGAGGTCTCCTCGACAAGGGGAAGATTACAGCAAGTGAGGATGGGGTGCTTCACCTCAATCCTGAGACTAGTGAATCTACGATGGCCGCAGAAGGAACCCTGCTAGCCCAACTCTATCCATCCTTGGAAAAAGAAGGAAAAACCAAACTCACAGCCTATCTCAGTTCAAAAGATGTTGCTAGAGTCAAGATTGGGGACTCTGTCCGTTATACTACAACTAATGATGCCAAGAATCAAATTTTCCTGGATTCTACGATTACAAGTATTGATGCGACAGCTACAAAGACTGAACAAGGAAATTTCTTTAAAATTGAGGCGGAGACCCATCTGACTTCTGAGCAGGCTACAACACTTCGCTATGGTTTAGAAGGCCGCCTGCAGATGATTACGGGAAAGAAAAGTTACCTCCGTTATTTTTGGGATCAATTTTTGAATAAAGTGTAATATTCGTGTTTTTCAGAGGATAAATGATTTTAAAACTGTAAGAAGAGTTCATCTTGCAGTTTTTCTTTACGCTTAAAATAGGAAAACGTCATTTATTCGTAAAAACCTTGAATTTTTCATGCTTTTGTGGTAGAATGTGCTCAAGTAAAACGAAAGGCGAACTTTAAAATGTCAAAACAACTGATCTATTCGGGAAAAGCCAAGGATATCTATACAACTGAGGATGAAAATCTCATTATTTCAACTTACAAGGACCAGGCAACTGCCTTTAACGGTGTCAAGAAGGAGCAGATTGCGGGTAAGGGAGTGTTAAATAATCAGATTTCATCTTTTATTTTTGAGAAATTAAATGCGGCTGGTGTAGCGACTCACTTTGTGGAGAAGCTTTCGGATACGGAACAGCTCAATAAAAAAGTTGAGATTATTCCTTTGGAAGTTGTGCTCCGCAACTACACGGCTGGTTCCTTTTCAAAACGTTTTGGCGTAGAAGAAGGTATTGCATTTGAGACTCCAATTGTCGAATTTTACTATAAAAATGACGATTTGGATGATCCCTTTATTAATGATGAGCATGTGAAATTCCTAAAAATTGCGGATGACCAGCAGATTGCTTACTTGAAAGAAGAAACCCGTCGTATCAATGAGCTCTTGAAGGATTGGTTTGCTGAGATTGGTCTCAAATTGATTGACTTTAAGCTAGAGTTTGGTTTTGACAAGGATGGCAAGATTATCTTGGCAGACGAGTTTTCACCAGATAACTGCCGTTTGTGGGATGCAGATGGCAACCACATGGACAAGGATGTTTTCCGCCGTGGCTTGGGTGAATTGACGGATGTTTACGAGATTGTCTGGGAAAAGTTGCAGGGTTTGAAATAATCTGTTATAAACGGAAAACCTTCGTCTTTCAGATGTAAGGACTCAGGCCGAAAAGATCCCCCAGACCTTTTCACTCCGTAGAGGTCTCGGAGAATTAACAGACATCTACGAGATTGTCTGGGAAAAGTTGCAAGGTTTAAAATAGCACCTTCAAGGTCATTTGGGAACATTGCAAGAGCTGAAATAAAGGAATAAGAATTGATGAATAAACGTATTTTTGTTGAAAAAAAGGCTGATTTTCAAGTCAAGTCAGAGAGTTTGGTAAGGGAGCTCCAGCACAACTTGGGACTGTCAACTTTGAAAAGTATTCGCATTGTGCAGGTTTATGATGTCTTTGACTTGGCAGAGAACTTGTTTGCGCCTGCCGAGAAGCATATCTTCTCTGAGCAGGTGACAGACCATGTCTTGGATGAAGCGGCTGTGCAAGCGGATCTTGCCAATTATGCTTTCTTTGCTATCGAAAGCCTGCCTGGTCAATTTGACCAGCGTGCAGCTTCCTCACAGGAAGCTTTACTTTTGCTGGGAAGTTCGAGTGACGTGACGGTCAACACAGCACAATTGTACTTGGTTAATAAAGATATTGATGCGATTGAGTTGGAAGCGGTCAAGAACTACCTGCTCAATCCAGTGGATTCACGTTTCAAGGACATCACGACAGGGATTGCCAAGCAGGAATTTTCTGAGTCAGACAAGACCATTCCTAAATTGACCTTCTTTGAAAGCTATACAGCAGAAGACTTTGCTCGCTACAAGGCCGAACAAGGGATGGCCATGGAAGTGGATGATTTGCTCTTTATCCAAGACTACTTCAAGTCAATTGGGCGCGTGCCGACGGAAACAGAGCTCAAGGTTTTGGACACTTATTGGTCTGACCACTGCCGTCACACGACTTTTGAGACAGAGTTGAAACAGATTGATTTCTCAGCTTCTAAATTCCAAAAGCAATTGCAGGCGACTTATGATAAGTATATTGCCATGCGTGAGGAACTAGGTCGGTCTGAAAAGCCACAAACCTTGATGGATATGGCGACTATTTTCGGTCGATATGAGCGTGCTAATGGACGTTTGGACGATATGGAAGTGTCAGATGAAATCAATGCCTGCTCGGTTGAAATCGAAGTGGACGTTGATGGTGTCAAGGAACCTTGGCTCCTCATGTTCAAAAACGAAACCCACAACCACCCAACGGAAATTGAACCATTTGGTGGAGCGGCAACTTGTATTGGTGGAGCCATTCGTGACCCATTGTCAGGGCGTTCCTACGTTTACCAAGCCATGCGTATTTCAGGTGCAGGTGATATTACAGCACCGATTTCTGAAACTCGCGCTGGTAAATTGCCACAACAAGTTATTTCTAAAACCGCTGCTCATGGTTATTCTTCTTATGGGAATCAGATTGGTCTTGCGACGACCTACGTTCGTGAGTACTTCCACCCAGGCTTTGTAGCTAAACGCATGGAGTTGGGCGCTGTTGTCGGTGCGGCTCCAAAGGGCAATGTTGTCCGTGAAAAACCGGAAGCGGGGGATGTCATTATCCTGCTCGGTGGTAAGACTGGCCGTGATGGAGTCGGTGGTGCGACGGGTTCTTCTAAGGTTCAAACAGTTGAGTCTGTGGAGACTGCTGGAGCTGAGGTTCAAAAGGGGAATGCCATCGAAGAACGCAAGATTCAGCGCCTTTTCCGTAATGGCGATGTCACTCGTCTCATCAAGAAATCCAACGACTTTGGAGCAGGTGGTGTCTGTGTAGCTATCGGTGAATTGGCAGACGGTCTGGAAATCGACCTCAACAAAGTGCCTCTTAAATACCAAGGATTGAACGGTACCGAAATTGCTATTTCTGAATCTCAAGAACGGATGGCAGTTGTGGTTCGTCCTGAGGATGTAGATGCCTTCGTTGCGGAATGTAATAAAGAAAATATTGATGCGGTTGTGGTTGCGACAGTGACTGAAAAACCAAATCTAGTCATGCACTGGAATGGTGAAACGATTGTCGACTTGGAACGCCGTTTCCTTGATACAAACGGTGTGCGCGTGGTCGTCGATGCCAAGGTAGTTGACAAGGATGTCAAGCTTCCAGAAGAACGTACAACAAATTCTGAGACACTTGAAGCGGATACCCTTGCGGTTCTGTCTGATTTGAACCATGCCAGTCAAAAAGGCTTGCAGACCATCTTTGACTGCTCAGTCGGTCGTTCAACGGTCAATCACCCACTTGGTGGTCGCTACCAACTCACACCAACTGAGGCTTCTGTACAGAAATTGCCAGTTCAACATGGTGTAACTCACACTGCATCAGTCATGGCTCAAGGATTCAACCCTTATGTAGCAGAATGGTCTCCATACCATGGAGCTGCCTATGCAGTTATCGAAGCAACCGCTCGTTTGGTGGCTGCTGGTGCAAACTGGTCCAAGGCTCGTTTCTCATACCAAGAATATTTCGAGCGGATGGATAAACAAGCTGAGCGTTTTGGTCAGCCAGTAGCTGCTCTTCTAGGCTCTATCGAAGCACAAATCCAACTTGGCTTGCCATCTATTGGTGGTAAGGACTCTATGTCTGGTACCTTTGAAGAATTGACCGTACCGCCAACCTTGGTTGCCTTTGGGGTTACGACGGCAGATAGCCGTAAGATCCTCTCTCCTGAGTTCAAGACTGCTGGTGAAAAGATCTACTACATCCCAGGTCAAGCCCTCTCCGCAGAGATTGATTTTGACTTGATTAAGTCTAACTTTGCTCAATTTGAAGCCATCCAAGCTGACCACAAAGTAACATCTGCATCAGCTGTCAAATACGGAGGTGTTCTTGAAAGCTTGGCTCTTGCTACTTTTGGGAACCATATTGGTGCAGAGGTGACCTTGTCTGAACTTGAAACAGCCTTGACAGCTCAATTAGGCGGATTTGTCTTCACATCTCCTGAAGAGATTGCTGGAGTAGAGAAAATCGGTCAAACAAGCGTAGACTTTACACTGACTGTCAACGGTGTGAAGCTAGATGGACAGAAACTTGACAGTGCCTTCCAAGGCAAACTGGAAGAAGTTTACCCAACTGAATTTGCCCAAGCTAAAGAACTGGCAGAAGTGCCAGCTGTCGCTTCTGACGCAGTCATCAAAGCCAAGGAAACTATTGAAAAACCTGTGGTTTACATCCCAGTCTTCCCAGGAACCAACTCGGAATATGACTCAGCCAAGGCATTTGAAAAAGAAGGTGCAGAGGTTAACTTGGTGCCATTTGTGACCTTGAATGAAGAAGCTATTGTCAAGTCAGTCGAAACCATGGTTGACAATATTGGCAAGGCTAACATCCTTTTCTTCGCGGGTGGATTCTCAGCTGCGGACGAGCCGGATGGATCAGCTAAGTTTATTGTCAACATCCTGCTTAATGAAAAAGTGCGTGTAGCTATTGATAACTTTATCGCTCGAGGTGGTTTGATTATTGGTATCTGTAATGGATTCCAGGCCCTCGTCAAATCAGGCCTTCTTCCATATGGGAACTTTGAGGATGCTAGCAGTACTAGCCCAACCCTTTTCTACAATGATGCCAACCAGCACGTGGCTAAGATGGTGGAAACCCGTATTGCCAATACCAACTCGCCATGGTTGGCTGGGGTGCAAGTGGGCGATATCCATGCCATCCCAGTGTCGCACGGTGAAGGGAAGTTTGTTGTGACGGCTGAGGAATTCGCTGAGCTTCGTGACAATGGTCAAATCTTTAGCCAATATGTTGACTTCGAAGGAAAACCAAGCATGGATTCTAAGTACAATCCAAATGGTTCTGTCCATGCTATCGAAGGAATTACCAGCAAGAACGGCCAAATCATCGGTAAGATGGGCCACTCAGAACGTTATGAAGACGGTCTTTTCCAAAACATTCCAGGCAATAAAGACCAGCACCTGTTTGCATCAGCAGTTAAATACTTTACTGGGAAATAAGACTTACAGATTTTCTAATAGATAGTATCCGTAATGTAAAAGTCATGTAGATTTAGTTCTTGGTGATTGCAAAAGGTTTGTTTTGCGAGTGAAACGAGCTTCTACCGTATCATTCGGCTCTACTAAAGGAATGATACATAAATAAAAATTAGGTATAAAAAATGACATACGAAGTAAAATCTCTTAATGAAGAATGTGGTGTTTTTGGTATCTGGGGCCATCCAGATGCTGCTAAATTGACCTATTTTGGTCTCCACAGTCTTCAGCACCGTGGTCAGGAGGGGGCAGGAATCCTCTCCAATGACCAGGGGAACTTGAAGCGCCATCGCGATATGGGACTTTTATCAGAAGTGTTCAGAAATCCAGCTAATTTGGATAAACTGACTGGAGCGAGCGCGATTGGGCATGTTCGCTATGCGACTGCTGGCGAAGCTTCTGTAGATAATATCCAGCCCTTCCTCTTTCGCTTTCATGATATGCAGTTTGGATTGGCTCACAACGGAAACTTGACCAATGCCGAATCGCTCAAGAAAGAATTGGAACAAAGAGGAGCTATTTTCAGTTCAACTTCGGACTCGGAAATCTTGGCTCACCTCATTCGCCGGAGTCACAATCCGAACTTGATGGGCAAAATCAAGGAGGCGCTCAGCCTTGTCAAAGGTGGATTTGCTTATATCCTGCTGTTTGAGGACAAGTTGATTGCTGCGCTTGATCCTAATGGCTTCCGTCCGCTTTCTATCGGAAAAATGGCAAACGGAGCGGTGGTGGTTTCGTCTGAAACCTGTGCCTTTGAAGTCATCGGTGCTGAGTGGATTCGTGATGTAAAACCAGGGGAAATTGTGATTGTGGATGACAATGGTATCCAGTACGATAGTTATACGAATGATACCCAGTTGGCGATTTGTTCTATGGAGTATATCTACTTTGCCCGCCCTGACTCTAACATCCATGGGATCAATGTCCATACTGCACGGAAACGTATGGGTGCCCAATTAGCGCGTGAATTTAAGCATGAGGCGGATATCGTAGTCGGTGTGCCCAATTCTTCCCTAAGTGCAGCCATGGGCTTTGCGGAAGAATCCGGTCTGCCAAATGAAATGGGCCTCATCAAGAACCAATATACGCAACGCACCTTTATCCAACCGACTCAAGAATTGCGAGAGCAAGGTGTGCGGATGAAGCTATCTGCTGTTTCGGGTGTTGTTAAAGGCAAACGTGTGGTTATGGTAGATGACTCCATTGTCCGTGGTACCACTTCTCGTCGCATCGTCCAACTCTTGAAGGAAGCTGGTGCGACAGAAGTTCACGTTGCTATTGGGAGCCCTGCGCTAGCTTATCCATGTTTCTATGGGATTGATATCCAGACGCGTCAGGAGTTGATTGCGGCCAATCATACGGTGGAAGAAACCTGCCAAATCATTGGTGCAGATAGTCTCACCTATCTTTCGATTGATGGCTTGATTGAATCCATCGGGATTGAAACAGATGCGCCAAATGGTGGGCTTTGCGTCGCTTACTTTGACGGGGACTACCCAACTCCTCTCTACGACTATGAGGAAGAATATCGTAGAAGCTTGGGGGACAAGACCAGTTTTTACAAATAGACGGATAAAGACTCTCCATGAAAGGAAAGGAAGAGAAGACGACAAATAAAAATGCTTATGCTCCACGTCTCGCTACTGACTAA
Source organism: Streptococcus oralis (assembly GCF_026782125.1). Classification (GTDB taxonomy): domain Bacteria; phylum Bacillota; class Bacilli; order Lactobacillales; family Streptococcaceae; genus Streptococcus; species Streptococcus oralis_CE. The sequence goes on from NZ_JAKUVY010000007.1 coordinate 23,155, forward strand.
AAGCTAAAGCATTTGTCAGTAGACGCTTTGCCTTATGGGACCAAAGCTAGAGCCCTGACTAGTATTTTTAGATAAAATAATTGTTTATCTAAAAATACGTCGCAATCTTCTCAAAGAAAAGGAAAAATAAAATGGCAAATAAAAATGCGTATGCCCAGTCGGGTGTAGATGTTGAAGCAGGTTATGAAGTTGTTGAGCGGATCAAAAAGCACGTGGCTCGTACGGAGCGTGCAGGTGTTATGGGAGCTCTTGGTGGTTTTGGTGGCATGTTCGACCTTTCAAAAACAGGTGTCAAAGAGCCTGTCTTGATCTCAGGAACTGATGGTGTCGGAACCAAGCTCATGCTGGCTATCAAGTACGACAAGCATGACACGATTGGGCAGGACTGTGTAGCCATGTGTGTCAATGATATCATCGCTGCAGGTGCGGAGCCTCTCTATTTCCTCGACTATGTGGCGACAGGGAAGAATGAACCAGCTAAACTAGAACAAGTCGTCGCTGGTGTGGCAGAAGGTTGTGTGCAGGCTGGTGCTGCCCTCATTGGTGGGGAAACAGCTGAAATGCCTGGTATGTATGGAGAAGATGACTATGACTTGGCTGGATTTGCGGTCGGTGTGGCAGAAAAATCTCAAATCATCGACGGATCAAAAGTAGCAGAAGGTGATGTTCTTCTCGGACTTGCTTCAAGTGGGATTCACTCAAATGGTTACTCACTTGTACGTCGTGTTTTTGCGGATTACACAGGCGAAGAAGTCTTGCCTGAGTTGGAAGGCAAAAAGCTGAAAGATGTCCTTTTGGAACCAACTCGTATCTACGTTAAAGCTGTTTTGCCACTCATCAAGGAAGGTTTGGTTCATGGGATTGCCCACATCACAGGTGGTGGTTTTATTGAAAATGTCCCTCGTATGTTTGCAGATGATCTAGCGGCAGAAATCGAAGAAGACAAAGTTCCAGTCCTTCCGATTTTCAAAGCCCTTGAGAAATACGGTCATATCAAGCACGAAGAAATGTTTGAAATCTTCAATATGGGCGTAGGGCTCATGTTGGCAGTTAGCCCTGAAAATATCGAGCGAATCAAGGAATTGTTGGATGAACCAGTCTATGAAATTGGTCGCATCGTCAAGAAAGAAAACGAAAGTGTCATCATCAAATGAAAAAAATAGCGGTTTTTGCCTCTGGTAATGGCTCAAATTTTCAGGTGATTGCCGAAGAATTTCCGGTGGAGTTTGTCTTTTCAGACCATCGTGATGCCTTTGTGCTCGAGCGTGCAGACAAGCTCGGCGTTCAATCCTACGCTTTTGAACTCAAGGAGTTTGAGAGCAAGGCAGACTACGAAGCAGCCCTCGTCGAACTTTTGGAAGAGCACCAGATTGACTTGGTTTGTCTAGCAGGCTACATGAAAATCGTTGGGCCAACCTTACTGGCAGCTTATGAAGGTCGTATCATCAACATTCATCCAGCCTACCTGCCAGAATTTCCAGGAGCTCATGGGATTGAGGATGCTTGGAATGCTGGTGTTACTGAGAGTGGCGTGACCATTCACTGGGTGGACTCAGGTGTGGATACAGGCAAGGTCATCAAACAAGTCCGTGTGCCACGTCTAGCAGATGATACTATCGAAAGCTTTGAAGCTCGTATTCATGAGGCAGAGTACAAGTTGTATCCAGAGGTGTTGGATAGTTTGGGAGTGGAGAGAAGGTAAGAAGTAAATCAAGTTTTGATTGCGCAATCTTGCTAGGAGAAAAAATGATTGAACTGAAATTGGTAGATGAGAGCAGTTTTCAGGCAGTGCTGGATTTGAAAATATCAGAAGCTGATGAACGAGCACGTTTCGTAGCTCCAAATGTTCGCTCTTTAGCTGATGCATGGCTCTACCGGAAAAACGAAGATGTGTTTCCGATGGCAATCTATTGGGATAAGCAAGTGGTTGGCTTTCTCCTGCTAGAAATAGACAAGGATGAAGCGGAATACTTTATCTGGCGGATAATGATTGGTCAGCAGTACCAAGGAAGAGGTTATGGTCGAAAAGCCTTGGAAGTTCTAATCAAAGAGGCTCAGATGGATAGAGCTTGCAGTCATATTACCGCAGATTATGTAGTTGGAAATGAAAAAATGAAGTACCTGTTGACTAGTCTGGGTTTTCAGGAAACAGGATTTATAGAAGAAAATAACGAAGTCGCTATGCGCTTGGATCTAAAGAAAGAGGAATAGAATGACGAAAAAGGCCTTAATCAGCGTCTCAGACAAAGCGGGCATTGTTGAATTTGCCCAAGAACTCAAAAAACTTGGTTGGGATATTATCTCGACAGGTGGGACAAAGGTTACCCTTGATAATGCTGGGGTGGAGACCATTGCAATTGATGATGTGACTGGTTTTCCAGAAATGATGGACGGCCGTGTCAAGACCCTTCATCCAAATATCCATGGTGGGCTCTTGGCTCGTCGTGACTTGGATAGCCACTTGGAAGCAGCCAAGGACAATCAAATTGAGCTCATCGACCTTGTAGTGGTCAACCTTTATCCTTTCAAGGAAACAATTCTCAAACCAGATGTGACCTACGCTGATGCGGTTGAGAACATCGATATCGGTGGGCCATCTATGCTTCGTTCAGCAGCGAAGAACCACGCTAGCGTAACAGTTGTGGTAGATCCTTCTGACTATGCTGTGGTTTTGGAAGAATTGTCAGCTAATGGCGAAACGACTTATGAAACTCGCCAACGTTTAGCAGCTAAGGTTTTCCGTCACACAGCAGCTTATGACGCCTTGATTGCAGAGTATTTCACAGCTCAAGTGGGTGAAACAAAACCTGAAAAACTGACCTTGACTTATGACCTCAAACAAGCCATGCGTTATGGGGAAAATCCTCAGCAGGATGCGGACTTCTACCAAAAAGCTTTGCCGACAGACTACTCAATTGCATCAGCGAAACAGCTCAACGGTAAAGAATTGTCCTTCAATAACATTCGTGACGCGGATGCCGCTATCCGTATCATCCGTGATTTCAAAGACCGTCCGACAGTTGTAGCATTGAAACATATGAATCCATGTGGAATTGGTCAGGCAGATGACATCGAAACTGCTTGGGATTACGCTTATGAGTCTGACCCAGTGTCTATCTTTGGTGGAATTGTTGTCCTTAACCGTGAGGTGGATGCTGCGACAGCTGAGAAGATGCACGGCGTTTTCCTCGAGATCATCATCGCACCAAGCTATACCGATGAAGCGTTAGCTATTTTGACTAATAAAAAGAAAAACTTGCGTATCCTAGAGTTGCCATTTGATGCCCAAGACGCTAGCGAAGTGGAAGCAGAATACACAGGTGTAGTAGGTGGACTTCTGGTGCAAAACCAAGACGTGGTCAAAGAAAGCCCAGCTGACTGGCAAGTGGTGACCAAACGCCAACCAACTGAGACAGAAGCGACTGCCCTTGAGTTCGCTTGGAAAGCTATCAAATATGTCAAATCAAACGGAATCATCGTAACCAACGACCACATGACACTGGGTGTTGGTCCAGGTCAAACTAACCGTGTGGCCTCTGTCCGTATCGCCATTGACCAAGCCAAAGACCGTCTTGACGGCGCTGTGCTTGCTTCCGATGCCTTCTTCCCATTTGCAGATAACGTGGAAGAAATCGCTAAAGCAGGTATTAAGGCGATCATCCAGCCTGGAGGCTCAGTCCGTGACCAAGAATCCATTGAAGCTGCTGACAAATACGGCTTGACCATGGTCTTCACAGGCGTGAGACATTTTAGACATTAAGAAGAATAACATCTAATCTAAAAGCATCAATTTTTAAAAGTTAGAATTATCGTATCTGACTTTAGAAAGGGAATTCTGGGTTAGATGTTTTTTTAATACCTTTTAATAATTTTGAAGAGATTAGTATGGGATTAAAACTAATATAAAACCAAGACAGTCATAAACAAGTGAAAACTTCACAAAAAAGCAAAGAATTTTTTGTTATTGTTTTACATGTTTTAAGAATGATGATATAATTAGGTGAAAATTTCACATTTACTTGGAGGTGCGATATGCTGATTAATTTCCGATTTGAAAACTTTTTATCATATAAAAATTTGACCGATTTTTCAATGATTGCAAGTAAGGTTAGAAGTCACAGAAAGTATAAGAAACAAATCAGTGAAAATCTGTCATTATTAAACTTTTCTGCAATTTATGGTGCTAATGCGTCTGGGAAATCAAATTTTATAAATGCATTAACATTTGCAAGAACATTTATTTTATCGTCAAAAAATGAATTAAGGAAAAATTTATTGAAGGATAGTTATTTCAAAGCTCAAGATAGTTTTAAATTGAAAGATACAAAATTTGAATTTGATTTTATATCAGATAATAAAATTTATACATATGGTTTTTCAGTTAACTTATTCAATTTAAGTTTAAAAGAGGAGTGGTTGTACAGGAATGAAGGAGGAGATGATTTAGCACTATTCAATATCGATTATTCTAAACCGTTTGATAAAAATCATTTTTCAATAGAAAACTGGGGATTATTAGAAAAAGATATTCCAAGATTTGATATATATATATCTGATGCACAAAAATCTAATTCACTATTTTTGAAATATATAAATACTCCTGAACGGAAGATTGATTATTCTATAGATGTATATAAAGCTTACGAGTGGTTTCTACAAACTTTGGAAATCATTGAACCAGAAGGAGAAGTAAGTCGGAGTGCAGAAGTTTTTTTAAAGCAGGAAGACACTGAAAAATTAGCGAGATTTTTACATTCTTTTTCTACAGGTATCAATGCTATTGAGCGTGAGGAGATAACTAAAGCAGATATTGACGAAATCCCAGATGACAGAGTATTAGAGTCAATTATTAGTAGAGTAATTGAAGTTAATAAAAATAAAGATTCAAAAAAAATTATTAATCTTGTTCAAACCGAAGAAAATATATACTTTTTCTCAGTAAATGATGATTATGAAATAGTTATAGAGAGATTATATTTTATACACGATGGGACTAATGCCAAATTTGCTTTTCGTGAGGAATCTGATGGCACAAGACGTTTAATTAAGATTTACGGGGTCTTAAATACTGTAGAAAATAAGGTATTTATTATTGACGAAATTGATAGAAGTTTCCATCCTAATTTGACTTATGAGTTTATAAGAAAATCTCTTGAAAATGATTTGATTCAATTGATAGTGACAACTCATGAAGATCGATTACTTGATTTATCATTATTACGTCGTGATCAGATTTGGTTCGTTGATAAAGAAGAAAATGCTTCACACATGTACTCTTTAGAAGAATATAAGGTAAGATTTGATAAGGATATTATGAAGGAGTACCTTGTTGGAAAATACGGAAGCATACCTAAATTCGATTGTCTGACAATGGGGGAATAGTATGTTAAGAGATAAACTTACTAGACCTAGTAGCAGAAGAGAGCCTACAGTACCAGATCTTTTAATCGGACGAGGAGGATTTTGTAAAGTTTATAAACTTTCTGGTGACTGTGATATAGTTGAAAAACGTTTATATAAGAAAGATGAAAATTCTAAAAGGAGATTTATTGCAGAAATTGATAACATCAATAAAATAGATCATGAAAGTGTAATAAAAATAATAGATTACGATAAAGATGCGTATAGATATACAATGCATTATTATGAATATAATTATAAAACTTATCTACTTAAAGAAAAAGATAAAGGTTTATTCCCTCTAAAAGTTTTTCAACAAATTTGTAATGCTATAATATTTTTACACAATAACAACATAATTCATAGAGATTTAAAACCAGAAAATATTTTGATAGAAGAAACTGGGGAAATAGTAGTTGTTTCTGATTTTGGATTGAGCAAGGATTTATCTAATGATATTCATCGAACAAAATACGGTATGGGAGATGATAGATTCTCTGCTAAAGAGTTGATTAAAGGAGAGGTTACAGATGATATACGATTGGATATATATAGTTTAGGTGAGTTAGTAAACTACACTGTTGAGATACTAGAGTTGGAGATAGATAAAGAATTATCTAAAATTATAGAAAAGGCAACTCATGATAATATTGAAAATAGATTTAAAAGAGTTGATGATTTTTTACAAGCTATTTTAAAAAGTGAAATGCTCGGGAGAAATCAAGTAAGTAAAAATATATTTATTGCAATTGATTATATCAATCGCATGGAGGAAATAGATCAAGAACTTTTTTGGCAAACTATAATTATACAGCTTCATGAAGCTGAAGATGCAGAATTTGAAAGAGCTATCAGAAAAATTTTATCTTCAAGGATTGTTACTGACTATTTTAATAGAGAGGATCCACAGACATTTTTTGAATATATCTGTGCTTACTGTGAGATGCTGCGAGGCAGAAATGATATATATATAAATGAAAAAAATAAAGAAGATCAAAATATTTTGGTTAGTGAATTATTTTTGTTGGCAACAGAGCATAAGTTATGTGATGAATTAGTAGCTGAGGTTTGGTCAACTCTAATATATATGTCCTATCAAGCGAAATTGCAAGGTTCATATTATATTTTACATACCATTAAAGGCAGCTTTAATAAATTGGATTGTCACATTAAAAGTTTAGTTAGAGACAAATTAGAAAAAGATGTAGTATGTTTTTATGATAAAAATCTTTTAGATTAGCGGATATTTATTACGTGATACATGTATAGTATTTTTGAATATATGAAACTATGATAGAACTCCGTCCGTGACCATGATCTTCACAGGAGTGAGACATTTTAGACATTAAGAAGGCAAAAGGGAAGAAAACAGTTTCTTTCCTTTTTTTGCTTAAAAAACGGAATAGAACAAGATTAAAACGAACGTTTATGATATAATGTTAGTAAATAATTCGCAAAAGAGGTTGAGAGATGAAGCTTTTAGTTGTCGGTTCGGGTGGTCGTGAACATGCCATTTCTAAGAAGTTGCTTGAATCAAAAGACGTTGAAAAAGTCTTTGTAGCTCCCGGTAATGACGGGATGACTCTGGATGGGCTGGAATTGGTAAATATCTCTATTTCCGAACATTCTAAATTGATTGACTTTGCAAAAGCCAACGATATTGCTTGGACCTTCATCGGTCCAGATGATGCCCTGGCTGCTGGGATTGTAGATGATTTTAACCAAGCTGGTCTCAAGGCTTTTGGTCCGACTAGGGCTGCAGCGGAGCTGGAGTGGTCTAAGGACTTTGCCAAGGAAATCATGGTCAAATACGGCGTTCCGACAGCAGCCTATGGCACATTTTCAGACTTTGAGGAAGCCAAATCCTACATCGAAAAGCAAGGGGCGCCTATCGTGGTCAAGGCGGACGGTCTAGCTCTGGGCAAGGGCGTGGTCGTTGCTGAAACGGTTGAGCAAGCGGTCGAAGCCGCTCACGAGATGCTTTTGGACAATAAATTCGGGGATTCAGGTGCGCGTGTAGTTATCGAGGAGTTTCTTGAAGGTGAGGAATTTTCTCTCTTTGCCTTTGTTAATGGGGACAAGTTCTACATCATGCCAACAGCTCAGGACCACAAACGTGCCTATGATGGCGACAAGGGGCCTAACACTGGTGGGATGGGTGCCTATGCGCCAGTTCCACACTTACCACAGAGTGTGGTTGACACGGCAGTGGAGACTATTGTCAAGCCAGTCCTTGAGGGGATGATCCAAGAAGGGCGTCCTTACCTTGGTGTCCTTTACGCAGGGCTTATTTTAACAGCTGACGGACCTAAGGTTATCGAGTTCAATGCTCGTTTTGGAGACCCCGAAACTCAGATTATCTTGCCTCGTTTGACATCTGACCTTGCACAAAATATCACGGATATCCTCGATAGCAATGAGCCAGCTATTACTTGGACGGATAAGGGTGTGACACTAGGTGTGGTTGTCGCATCCAAGGGTTACCCGCTAGAATATGAAAAGGGTGTTGAATTGCCAGCAAAAACCGACGGCGATATCACCACCTACTATGCAGGGGCTAAGTTTGCGGAAAATAGCAGAGCACTGCTATCAAACGGTGGACGTGTCTATATGCTCGTCACCACTGCTGATACCGTCAAAGAAGCCCAAGAAACCATCTACAAGGAACTTGACAAACAAAATACAGAAGGCCTCTTTTACCGAACAGATATTGGAAGTAAGGCCATAAAAGATTAACAGATACTAAATTTGTCAATGGCGAGCGAAAGCGAGCTAATATAGGATAATCGTCGCAGTAGTGAAACTCCTAGTAGCAAAGCTACTAGGAGCGGAAAACTGGAGACCTAGGCTCCAGTTTTAGTAATGGAACGCCTTAGGCGGTCGCTTACGTCCGCACTACATTAGACGATTATTAAAAAAGGAGAAGAAATGAAACCAATTATTTCCATCATCATGGGCTCAAAATCCGACTGGGCAACCATGCAAAAAACCGCCGAAGTCCTGGACCGTTTCGGTGTAGCCTACGAAAAGAAGGTGGTCTCTGCCCACCGCACACCAGACCTCATGTTCAAACATGCCGAAGAAGCTCGTAGCCGTGGCATCAAGGTTATCATCGCAGGTGCTGGTGGTGCAGCCCATTTGCCAGGTATGGTAGCAGCCAAAACCACTCTACCTGTTATTGGTGTACCAGTCAAATCACGTGCTCTTAGTGGAGTGGACTCGCTCTACTCGATTGTTCAGATGCCGGGTGGCGTGCCTGTTGCGACTATGGCTATCGGTGAAGCTGGTGCGACAAATGCGGCCCTCTTTGCCCTTCGTCTCCTCTCAGTAGAGGATCAGGCTATCGCGACAGCGTTAGCGGATTTCGCAGAAGAACAAGGAAAAATCGCAGAGGAGTCGACAAATGAGCTCATCTAAAACAATCGGAATTATCGGTGGCGGTCAGCTCGGTCAGATGATGGCCATTTCTGCTATCTACATGGGGCACAAGGTTATCGCGCTGGATCCTGCGGCGGATTGTCCTGCCTCTCGTGTAGCGGAAATCATCGTGGCTCCCTATAACGATGTGAACGCCCTTCGTCAGTTGGCTGAGCGTTGCGATGTCCTTACCTATGAGTTTGAAAATGTCGATGCTGACGGTTTGGATGCTGTCATCAAGGATGGTCAGCTCCCTCAAGGGACAGACCTGCTCCGCATTTCGCAAAATCGTATTTTTGAAAAGAACTTCCTCTCAAACAAGGCACAAGTGACAGTTGCACCCTACAAGGTTGTGACTTCTAGCCAAGACTTGGCAGATATTGACCTTTCTAAAAATTATGTTCTCAAGACTGCGACTGGCGGCTACGATGGACACGGACAAAAAGTCGTTCGCTCAGAAGTAGACTTGGAAGAAGCCCGTGCACTAGCAGACTCAGCAGACTGTGTCTTGGAAGAATTCGTCAACTTTGACCTTGAAATTTCTGTCATTGTATCAGGAAATGGCAAGGACATGACGGTTTTCCCAGTTCAGGAAAATATCCACCGCAACAATATCCTGTCTAAGACCATCGTGCCTGCTCGCATTTCAGAAAGTCTAGCAGACAAGGCTAAAGCCATGGCCGTGAGAATCGCTGAGCAACTCAACTTGTCTGGAACGCTCTGTGTGGAAATGTTTGCGACGGCTGATGACATCATTGTCAATGAAATTGCGCCACGTCCACACAACTCAGGACACTATTCGATTGAAGCTTGTGATTTCTCCCAGTTTGATACCCACATTTTAGGTGTTCTGGGAGCACCATTGCCAGCTATCAAACTGCATGCTCCAGCTGTCATGCTCAACGTTCTCGGTCAGCACGTCGAGGCTGCTGAAACATATGTCACAGAAAATCCAAGCGCCCACCTCCATATGTATGGTAAAATAGAAGCGAAGCACAATCGTAAGATGGGACACGTGACTTTGTTTAGTGATGTGCCGGATAGTGTGGAAGAGTTTTAGGCAGGAGGAAAGTTTGAATATAGTAGAACAATTAGTACAGAAAATTAAATTATTACCAAAAAAAATAAAAAAATTTTTCAAAAGTAGAACAATTGATGCTGAACACATCATTGGTTATTGCTATTTGATGTTATATATGCTTCCGTTTCTTGTAAATGGAATGTTATTTATAGTATTGGGGGTAATTTTAAATGAAATACCATTTTTAAGCTTTTTAACCCCTATCATTATTTGCTTTATAAACGGTATTTTTCTATTTTACTTCACTAAAAGAATTGTTGCTTATATTAAACAAAAGAGATTTTTACTCAGTTTAATATTAATTTATATTGTATTGTCATTTCTGATAGCATTTATTTTTTGGATAGGAACTATATTTTTAAATATTACTGTTATGTTTTCCATGATAAATCCTAACAGTCTTAGTAAAAATGAGTTGTTTGATTTAATTTCTAAGTATAGTCATGGTTACAAAACTATGATAGATAATTTTGAAGGTTATTCAAGAGGAGCTATTCCATTTATTCAAATTTTAGGGTTCTCATATTTTCTAAATTTATTTGTTCTGCTAAGATATCAGAGCGTTGACATACCAGTATATAAAAAAATTTTCCGCATTTTAATAAAAGTAATTTATCTGATATTACCAACAATATTCTTTTTTATTTTTTCAAAAGTAGATAAAGATTCATACACAATCGTTGCACCTATAGGATTACTGATTATTTGGTTTTCTAAACCTGAAAATATAATTAGTATATTAAACAATAGTATCATTATTAGTGATGAGGATGTCAAACCGGAAGTAATCAACAGGATTAAAATTTTAAAATTATTATTAACATTAATTGAGATATCATGGGGGATTAGCGTTTATTTTTTTGCTAATTATAGTGCAGTTGAAAGATTATTTATTACTTTAGGTATACTTTTTATTGGTCTTGTTTTACTAATTATTTGGCAAAAGTATATAAAAGCTCATCAAACTCAATGGATAGAAAATACATTGAAGAAAGAATCAGCTCAGAAAATTCTTGATAACATTCAAACAGACAAAACAGAAGGAGAACACAAAATATGATCAACCGTTACTCTCGCCCTGAGATGGCGAACATTTGGAGTGAAGAAAATAAATACCGTGCCTGGCTTGAGGTGGAAATCTTGGCTGACGAGGCATGGGCTGAGTTGGGGGAAATCCCTAAGGAAGATGTGGCTTTGATTCGTGAAAAAGCGGACTTTGACATCGACCGGATTTTGGAGATTGAGCAAGAGACGCGTCACGATGTGGTGGCTTTCACGCGTGCGGTTTCTGAAACTCTTGGTGAAGAGCGCAAGTGGGTTCACTACGGTTTGACATCTACTGACGTGGTGGATACTGCCTATGGTTACCTTTATAAGCAAGCCAATGACATCATCCGTCGTGACCTTGAAAACTTCACCAATATCATCGCTGACAAGGCTAAGGAACACAAGTTCACCATCATGATGGGGCGTACCCACGGTGTGCACGCTGAGCCAACAACTTTTGGTCTCAAGCTTGCGACCTGGTACAGCGAAATGAAGCGTAACATGGAGCGTTTCGAGCATGCGGCTGCTGGCGTGGAAGCTGGTAAGATTTCGGGTGCGGTTGGAAACTTCGCCAATATCCCACCATTTGTTGAGCAATATGTCTGTGACAAACTGGGTATCCGTGCTCAAGAAATCTCTACACAGGTGCTTCCTCGTGACCTTCACGCTGAGTACTTTGCGGTTCTTGCCAGCATCGCGACTTCTATTGAACGTATGGCAACGGAAATCCGTGGTCTGCAAAAGTCTGAGCAACGCGAAGTGGAAGAATTCTTTGCCAAGGGGCAAAAAGGGTCTTCAGCAATGCCTCACAAACGCAACCCTATCGGTTCTGAGAATATGACAGGTCTGGCGCGTGTTATCCGCGGTCACATGGTGACAGCCTATGAGAACGTAGCCCTTTGGCACGAACGTGATATCTCTCACTCATCAGCTGAGCGTATCATCACGCCAGATACGACCATCTTGATTGACTATATGCTCAACCGTTTTGGAAACATCGTCAAGAACTTGACAGTCTTCCCTGAAAACATGATTCGCAACATGAACTCTACATTTGGTTTGATTTTCAGCCAACGTGCTATGTTGACCTTGATTGAAAAAGGCATGACCCGTGAGCAAGCTTACGACCTTGTTCAACCGAAAACGGCTTACTCTTGGGATAACCAAGTAGACTTTAAACCGCTTCTGGAAGCGGATCCAGAAGTCACTTCACGCCTCACTCAAGATGAAATTGACGAAATCTTCAACCCTGCATACTACACTAAACGAGTGGATGATATCTTTGAACGTATCGGACTATGAAATAATTAAGGACTTAACAATATGATTAAAATTGAAAATTTACAAACAATAAAAGGCGATGCATATGAATACTATAATTCTAGTGGAACTGAGTTAAAACTATTTAACAAGGTATTTTTAGCAGATAATGTATTAGAAGAAATAAAGGATCCTAGAAAATACTTTATTGTTGGCGAAAAAGGTTCTGGGAAAACAGCATATTCAGTATATTTTTCGAAACAGAGTGTAGATAATATTGAAGCTAAAATTAAATTTGTTCAAGATACTGTATATGATAAATTCATTCGTATGAAAAAGAATAAATCTTTGGATATGTCATCCTATAAAGATGTTTGGATGAATGTAATTTATCTTGTTCTTAGTGAGGAAATTAAACAATTTTTACCGAGCACTTTACTTAAATCTGGACCAATTAAAAAATTAGATTCGGTAATTAGTGAGTTTTATAGTGATGCATTTTCGCCAGAGTTTATTCAAGCAATTGAGTTTGTTGAAAACTCTAACAGTTCTATAAATGCAATGATTAATGGGGGGATTTTTAAACCATCTGTTAAGTTTGGAGTGGAAAGTTCAGAAAAATACGCTGAGAGTAATTATCAATTGACTCTAATTAAATTGTTAGATGGATTTAAAAAAGTATTTAAAGAAATACAGTTGGATAAGCAATTTATTTTATTTATTGACGGTATTGATGCAAGGCCATCTGATATCAAGCATGAAGACTATATTGAGTGCTTGAGAGGATTAGTAAATGCTGTAATAGAATTAAATAATTCAGAATTAAAAGATAAAGGGATTAAGGTCTCTTTACTAATTAGGCCAGATATTATATATTCCATGTCAATTCACAATATGAATCAAAAACTGAGGGACAATTCTGTTCTAATTAACTGGAATACTACTTATAAGGCTTATAGAAATTCTAAACTTTTTGAGATCGCAGATAATTATTTTTTAAAACAACAGACTTTATCTAATCGTGTAAAAGGATTGACATGGGACGATTATTTTCCTTATAAGGTTTCGGGTCGAGAAGATTATAACAGCGAAGATTCATTTATAGAGTTTTTACGTTATTCTTTATACAAACCGAGGGATATTTTAACAATGTTGAACGAATTAGTAGAAAAGAATGAAGGTGACAAATTTAGTAGAGAAGATTTCGCAAATATGATTAAAACGGAATATCCTCAGTACTTACTAGGAGAACTAAAAGACTACATGTTGATTTACATGGATGATGATGAGTACAATATATTTCAAAAATTTATTAAGAGTTTTAGAACTAAGCGATTTACGTATAAACAATTTGAAAAAAATTATAAAGATTTTGTTAAAAGACAAAAAGAATATGGTGAGCAAATACCTAGAAAAATGAGAACACCAGAGGATACTTTACAGTTATTATATGATACAAATATAATAGGTTATAGGGAACATGAGCAGGGTAGAGTATTTTGGAGCTTTAAAGAACGTAGTTATAGTAATGTTAGGCCAGAAGTTAATTTGTTTGCATCAACATTTGCTTTTCATTATGCATATGCAACTGCATTTAAAATAGGTTCGTAGTTATTAGAAAAACTAACCTCACGCCTTACTCAAGAAGAAATCGACGAAATCTTCAACCCAGCTTACTATACCAAACGTGTGGATGATATCTTTGAACGTATCGGACTTGGTGACTAATCATAAAATAAAAAAGCGAGATTCAATCTCGCTTTTTTCTATTCTTATTGAAGAGGTTTAGTCTTCTTTTCTCTTAGTCAGTCCGTAGGCTGCTAGAGTCGCCATGAGGCCTGCTGCGACCAAGCCTGCAGAATCTTGACTTCCTGTTGCAGGGAGTTGTTTTTCATCTGCTTTGGCAGTAGTTGGTGCAGTTTGCTCAGCTTTCTCAACGGCAGTGCCGACTTCAACAACTTGAGTGACCGCTTCCTGTGTTACCACGCTATTGACAAGCGTTCTTTCTTCTTTTCCATCAGCACTAGTGCTCACAGAGTAGAAGGCAGTACGGTGGCCGTTAGCTCCTTTAGTAACAACTTGTGTTTGTCCTTTTGGTAATTGAGGATTTTCACGTGTCACAGTAGTGAATGGAATTTCTTCCTCTTGGATGTCCAGTCTAGGTTTTGTTTCTGCGGCTGGAGCAAGACCGTGTTCATCCCCTACATGGGTTACAAGGGTTCCGACTTCAATAACTTGGGTCACTGCTTCTTGGGTCACAAGACTATCTACAATAGTTTTCACTTCCTTACCGTCAGCACTAGTGCTCACAGAGTAGTAATGACTGCGACGACCGTTAGCACCTTTAGTAACGACTTGAGTTTTCCCTTTGAGCAAGAGTGGATTTTCACGTGTCACAGTAGTGAACGGAATCTCTTCTTCTTGGATATCCAGTCTTGGTTTCGCTTCGGCAGCTGGAGCAAGGCCACTTTCATCCCCTTTGTGGGTAATAGGGGCACCGATTTCAACCACTTGGGTCACTGGTTCTTTGGTTACTTGACTATCTAGAACGGTTTCTGTTTGTTTACCATTTTCAGTAAGGACAGAGATGTAATGAGTGCGTTCACCATCTACACCTGGTGTGACAATCTTTTCTTGCTTAGCTGGGAGGTTCGGATTTTCTTTTTTGATAACCTCAAAAGGAATCTTTTCTGCTCTTGCGATGAGTTCCGGTTTGGTTTCAACGTTGGCAGCTAGTTCATTTTCATCGAGGCTTCCTGAGTGAGTTGCCGCTGGTTTGAGGCCTAGGCGGGCTGCTTTGAGTTTGGCTACGAGAGCGTCTAACTCGGCTTGTTTGCTGCGGTTGAGGTTGTAGTTGAGAGCCTCTTTAGCTGCATTTAGGGCATCGAGAGTTTCTTTGCTGTATCCCTCCAAGTTAGTAGGGATTTGAGCAAGCTCCTCACGGAGAGCATTGTAGTCAGCGCGGAAGTAGTCTTTGTTGTGATCTGCGAAGGCAGTCATGAGTTCAAAGATTTCTTCTTCCTTGTACTCGGCACTTGGTTTATCTGCCCAGATAGCAAGCATACTACCAATAGTAGGAAGGTCTACCTCTGGATACTTGGTAGAAGCAAGTTGGTTAAATGGCACTTTACCAGAGTTTTCAATCGCCTTTGATAGTGGGTAGGCTTCGTCTGCTTTGTGATTGCCTAAAACATAGTACCAGTCTCCGTTGGTATTAAGAAGTTTGTAGCCTTTGCTTGCCAGATACTGAGGAGTTGCAAGGTTATAGCCCCACCACCCTTTAGACCAGTAAGAGATGATGACATCCTTGTCAAACTCAACATCATCCTTGTCCTCGTAGTAGAAACCATCGTTGAAGGCCATTGGTTGAAGGCCTCGTTCTTTGGCCATGGCAGCAAGAGTGTTAGAGTACTCAGCAAACTTGCCATAGAGATTGTAGTATTTTAGATAATACCAGCCTTGAGCGTTGGTAGCATCATTAGCGTATTCGTCTGTACCGTAGTTAAAGATCTTAGTCTTGCCTGCAAAGAAGTCCATGTACTTGCCGATAAGGGCTTTTGTAAAGTTCATCGCTTCTTCATTTTCAAGGTCCATGGTTGTTTTAGAGACCTTGTCAAAGTTGGCTTGAGGGTTTGCGATACCTAATTTTTCCATAGCGACAAGCATGGCATCCATGTGACCTGGGCTATTGATTGCTGGGATGAGTCCGAGGCCTTTTGATTTTGCGTACTCGATCAATTCAGTGATTTCAGCCTGGCTAAGAGTGGTTCCGTTTGGATCATCGTAGTAAGCTTTTGTTCCTTCAATGATGGCATTTTTGACATCGTCACTTGCATAAGTTTTTCCGTTAGCAGTGATAGTCATGTCATCAAGTAGGAAGCGAAGTCCGTCATTTCCTAGGAGGAGATGCACATCAGAATATCCAAGTTCGCTAGCTTTATCAATGATACGTTTGAGTTGCTCAGCTGAGAAGTACTTACGTCCAGCGTCGATTGAGATCACCTTGTTCTTGGCAAGTTTTTCAACTTCGCGTTTTGCATCTTCTTCTTTTTGAGCTTCTGGTGTGAAGGTCAAGTTGCTAACAGCTTCTTGGAGTTTTGCGATTGCCTGGTCAATGGTGTCTTGTTGGGCGCGACTGAGGTTGCTATCGAGTGAGCGAATAGCTTTTTCAGCTTCTTTTACAGCTGCGACACTTTCCGCAGTATAGCGGTTAAGGTCTGTCGGGACTTCTTTCAGAGCTTGCTCAGCAGACTCATAGTCGGCAGCAAAGTATTCAGCATTGGCATTTGCGAAGCTACGCATGAGTTTGAAGAGACGTGATGGAGAATAGCGTTGAGCTGGGTCATCGGCCCAAGCAGCTACCATACCACCGATGAACAGAATATCTGCTCCTTCAGATTTTGGTACAGAAGTGATTGGAGTGTTCTTGATTCCATTGAGCCCTTGGTCCAGGTTGTACCAGCCTTGGCCGTCGGCATTTCGTCCGAGAACATAGTACCAAGCATCGTTGGTATTGAGAATTTGGTGACCTTTCTCAACTAGAAGTTTAGAAGAAGCGACGTCATATCCGCCCCATCCACCAGTCCACATAGAAACGATGATATCTTTGTCAAAGGTTCCAAAGCTTGTATCGCTATTGTAGTAGATACCATCGTTAAAGGCCATTGGTTTGAGACCGTGAGATTTGACGATGCGAGCTAGGTCATTAGCATAAGCGATAAATTTGTCATAACCCTTATCTGGGAAGCCATCTTCGGGATACCACTTGTAGGCTTGAAGAACGCTCCACCCTTTAGCATTTGTGGCATCGTTGGCATACTCGTCAAGTCCGATGTTAAAGATGTCAGTCTTACCAGCGAAGTAAGCAGCATACTTGTCAATCAGAGCTTTGGTAAACTCAATAGCTTCTTTGTTATCAAGGTCAACAGTACGGGCAGATTCTTTACCAAAGTAGTTGAAGTTAGGATTTTGGATGCCTAGTTCTTTCATGGCATGTAAAATGGCATCCATGTGGCCAGGGCTATTAACGGTTGGGATTAGACCGATACCTTTATCTTTGGCATAGTTAATCAAGTCTGTCATCTGGCTCTCTGTTAAGTGGTTACCGTTTGGATCCTTGTAGTAGGCATCGGTTCCGTTTTCGAGTGCACGTTTGACATCGTCGCTTGCATAGGTTTTGCCATTGGCTTTGATCGTCATGTCGTCTAACATAAAACGCATGCCATCATTTCCAACTAGTAAATGAAGATCAGTATAGCCATAGTGTTTAGCTTTGTCGATGATTTCTTTGAGTTGATCTGGAGAAAAGTACTTACGTCCAGCATCAATTGAGATCATTTTTCTTTTAGCCAGTTTTTCATTTACCTGAGGTGCTCGTTCAGTGCTAGGAGTAGTTGCTGCAGGTGTAGCTGCTTCATTTTTCTTTTCTGAAGGAGTGTTTTCTGCAGGAACTTCAGTTGAAGCAGGACTTTCTTTCTCAGTAGTCGGAGTAGGACTAGTATTTTCTGTCACAACTGGTGCAGTTGTCTCTTCCGTTTTTGGAGCAACTGTATGAGGAACCTTCTTGTCTTCTTTGACATCCTCTTTTACAGGCTCTTCAGCCTTTTCTTCCAGTTTTTCTGGGACCTTGGGCTCTACAACTTCTTCGGGTGTTTGTGGACTCTCTTGGACAGTTTGAACCGTTTCCTCAGCTGTTGGAGCCGGAGTAATCCCGTCGGCAGCTACGACTTGTGCACTAAAAGCAAATCCTATAAGTACAGAAGCTGCTCCAACCGCGTATTTACGAATGGAGAAGCGCTGTTTCTTTTCTAGTTTCATGACAAAACCTCCTTGTTGTTATCGCGTATGATAGCGTTTACATAAAACCAATTTTATTTTATTATCTAAGGAATGAAATGTCAAGTGGGTTTATATAAGAACTATAATAAATAGAGGAAATCATAAGATTTAGGAGAAATTTGCTAATAAGGGATAAAACCGAGGAAAAACTAAACGAAATTTTACCTTGTTTTTAGTAAAAATGCTACTAATTAAATAAGAGGCCTTCATGGCATTTTCACAGCTTCATTCTCGTGCTATAATAAATACAGAAAAAGCCTGAGCTGGGCTCAGGCTTTTTCTTAATGACCTCGGTTACATGAGATGAATTTGATTTTGTAGTAGTCTGCTCGCTTATAAGTTTCACTATAGGCAAGGACTTGGCCAGTGGCCTCAAGTTTTGTAGTCTTCGTTTGGAAGACAGTTGGGAATTGTGTATCGATTCCGAGTACAGAAGCAGCATGCTCTGGTGTTGGGAATGCGATTTCGTTGATTTCCTCAAAGTGTTCATCACTCATGTGAATGCGGTAATCCAATTTGAAACGTGTATAGATAGAGCTATAATAATCAAGATTTGGATAGTTGGCATTGATGTATTGCTCAGGAATATAAGATGTGTGGTAGATGTATGTCACGTCGTTTGTCTGACGAATACGTTCAATCTTATAGTAGAATTGATCTCCACGCAGTCCAAGTTTATCTAAATATTCAAGTTTGTTTCCGCGCTCGATAGAAAGGACAGTAACTTTATCGTCTTTTGTTTCAAAGATTTCGACATCTGAAAACTCAACGAGTTTGTGCTTGCGGGCACGTGAAACGAAAGTACCTTTACCTTGTTGGCGGACAATGTAGCCGTCTTTAGCAAGGTCGTTCAAGGCACGAACAACTGTGATTGAACTCACATCGTACATCGCGATCAATTCGGCTTCTGTATAAAATTTATCTCCACTTGCAAATTGACCAGAGATGATTTTGTTTTTTAATTCATCTTTAATATATTGGTATTTAGGAATAGCCATAAATTTCACCTCGATTCTCTTTCTCCAATTTTGATTTTACCACAAATATAGAGAAAAGAGTAGTATTAAGGTCAAAAAATTAAAATAATAGACTAAAAATGTTATTTTACATGTAAAAAAATTCATTTGATGTTCTTGTGAATTATCATACATAAAAAGATCGTTTTCATGCTATTTTTTCATGTTATTTTTAGATAATTTCGGTAAACGGTAAGTAAAAAAATAGAAAAATTTTAAATAATTTTCTAAAACCTATTGACAAATGCAAAAGATTTGATTATAGTTAATATTATAATAAATGAAAGCGCAAACTTAATTAGTCAGAGGTAATAACATGACAAGATTTAAAATTGAGGACGATTTCTATTTAGACGGAAAACCGTTCAAGATTTTATCCGGCGCCATTCATTATTTTAGGATTCCAGCAGAGGATTGGTATCATTCGCTCTATAACTTAAAGGCGCTTGGCTTTAATACAGTCGAGACTTATGTGGCTTGGAATTTACACGAACCTGTTGAAGGGGAGTTTGATTTTGAAGGTGCCAGAAATTTGGAGAGATTTCTTCAAATTGCACAAGATCTGGGTCTCTATGCCATTGTACGCCCGTCTCCATTTATCTGCGCGGAATGGGAATTTGGTGGCTTGCCGGCTTGGCTCTTGACAAAGGGCGTGCGAATTCGCTCGTCCGACCCGGCCTACATCGAGGCTGTTGCTCGCTATTATGACCAATTATTGCCAAGGCTTGTGCCTCGCTTGTTGGATAATGGCGGAAACATTCTTATGATGCAAGTCGAAAATGAATATGGCTCTTATGGAGAAGATAAGTCTTATCTACGAGCGATTCGGAAATTGATGGAAGACCGAGGGATTGATTGCCCACTCTTTACTTCAGATGGTCCATGGAGGGCTACTCTGAAAGCCGGAACCTTGATCGAAGACGATCTCTTTGTGACAGGGAACTTCGGTTCTAAAGCTCCATACAACTTCTCACAAATGCAAGAATTCTTTGATGAGTATGGCAAAAAATGGCCCCTCATGTGTATGGAATTCTGGGATGGCTGGTTCAACCGTTGGAAAGAACCCATCATCACTCGTGATCCTAAAGAATTGGCAGAAGCTGTTCGAGAGGTATTGGAGCAAGGCTCTATCAACCTTTACATGTTCCATGGAGGGACAAACTTTGGTTTCATGAATGGTTGCTCGGCTCGAGGAACTCTGGATTTGCCACAAGTCACATCTTATGACTATGATGCCCTTCTCGATGAAGAAGGAAATCCAACTGCTAAATACTTAGCAGTCAAGAAGATGATGGCAACCCACTTCCCAGAGTATCCACAGTTGGAACCACTCTATAAGGAAAGCATGGAGATAGGGTCCATTCCATTGGTCGAAAAAGTTTCCTTGTTTGAAACCCTGGATAATCTCTCTAGTCCTACTGAAAGCCTCTATCCAAAAGCGATGGAAGAACTTGGTCAAAGTTATGGCTACCTTCTCTACCGCACTGAGGCAAGTTGGGATGCAGAAGAGGAACGTCTCCGTATCATCGATGGACGTGACCGAGCTCAACTCTTTGTAGATGGTCAATGGATTGCTACTCAATACCAGACAGAGATTGGTGAAGATATCTACTGTAAGGGCAACCGAGAAGGCTTTTCAGAAATTGACATCTTGATCGAAAATATGGGGCGTGTCAACTACGGTCATAAGTTCTTGGCAGATACGCAGCGTAAAGGAATTCGTACAGGTGTCTGCAAGGATCTACACTTCATGTTAAATTGGAAACAATATCCACTTCCGTTGGATAATCCTGAGAAAATTGATTTTTCAAAAGGATGGACAGAAGGACAACCGGCCTTTTACGCTTTCGACTTTACCGTTGAAGAGCCTAAGGATACCTACTTAGATTTATCTGAGTTTGGTAAGGGAGTTGCCTTTGTCAACGGGCGTCACCTAGGACGTTTCTGGAATGTCGGCCCGACCCTCTCACTTTATATCCCTCATAGCTATCTCAAGCAAGGTGATAACCGCATCATCATCTTTGAAACTGAAGGTGAATATAAAGAAGAGATTCATTTAACTCGTAAACCTACACTAAAACACATAAAGGGGGAAAACTTATGACAATTGTAGGATGCCGTATCGATGGACGTTTGATCCACGGTCAAGTAGCCAATCTTTGGGCTGGAAAATTAAATGTTTCACGCATTATGGTTGTAGACGACGAAGTTGTTAACAACGATATTGAAAAGAGTGGTTTGAAGCTTGCGACACCACCAGGTGTGAAACTCAGTATCTTGCCAGTTGAGAAAGCAGCAGCAAATATCCTTGCTGGTAAATACGATAGCCAACGTCTCTTTATCGTTGCACGTAAACCAGACCGTTTCCTTGGTTTGGTCGAAGCAGGTGTTCCGCTTGAAACACTTAACGTCGGCAATATGTCTCAAACACCAGAAACTCGCTCTATCACGCGTTCTATCAACGTGGTAGACAAGGATGTGGAAGACTTCCACAAACTGGCAGAAAAAGGTGTTAAACTCACTGCTCAAATGGTTCCAAACGATCCCGTATCAGACTTTTTGAGCTTATTAAAATAGGAAAAAATTTTTAGGAGGTCATTGTTATGATACAATGGTGGCAAATTTTACTTCTCACTTTGTACTCAGCTTATCAAATCTGTGATGAGTTGACAATCGTTTCATCTGCAGGTTCCCCTGTATTCGCTGGTTTCATTACTGGTTTGATCATGGGAGATGTGACAACTGGTTTGTTTATCGGTGGTAGCTTGCAGTTGTTCGTTCTCGGGGTTGGTACCTTCGGTGGTGCTTCTCGTATCGACGCAACTTCTGGTGCGGTTCTTGCAACAGCATTCTCTATCTCTCAAGGTATTGATACAGACCTTGCGATTACAACAATCGCTGTACCAGTAGCAGCACTTTTGACATACTTCGACGTTCTTGGACGTATGACAACTACTTTCTTTGCACACCGTATTGATGCTGCGATCGAACGCTTTGACTACAATGGTATCGAACGCAACTACCTACTTGGTGCGCTTCCATGGGCTCTTTCTCGTGCCCTTCCAGTATTCTTCGCCCTTGCTTTTGGTGGAGAATTCGTACAAGGTGTTGTAAACCTTGTTAAAGAATACCAATGGGTTGCAGACGGTTTGACACTTGCAGGTCGTATGCTTCCAGGTCTTGGATTCGCTATCTTGCTTCGTTACCTTCCAGTTAAACGTAACCTTCACTACCTTGCAATGGGATTCGGTTTGACAGCTATGTTGACTGTTCTTTACTCATATGTAACAGGTCTTGGTGGAGCTGTTGCGGGTATCCTTGGTACTCTTCCTGCTGATGTTGCTGAAAAGATTGGCTTTGCTAACAACTTCAAAGGTTTGTCTATGATCGGTATCTCTATCGTAGGTATCTTCCTTGCAGTTGTTCACTTTAAGAACAGCCAAAAAGTAGCTGTAGCAGCACCTTCTACACCATCAGAAAGTGGGGAAATTGAAGATGACGAATTCTAATTACAAACTTACAAAAGAAGATTTTAATCAAATCAACAAACGTAGCTTGTTTACTTTCCAATTAGGTTGGAACTACGAACGTATGCAAGCTTCTGGTTACCTTTACATGATCTTGCCTCAATTGCGTAAAATGTATGGGGATGGAACTCCTGAATTGAAAGAAATGATGAAAGTTCATACTCAATTCTTCAATACTTCTCCATTCTTCCACACAATTATCGCTGGTTTTGACCTTGCCATGGAAGAAAAAGATGGTGTAGGTTCAAAAGATGCCGTTAACGGTATCAAGACAGGTTTGATGGGACCATTCGCTCCTCTTGGAGACACAATCTTTGGTTCACTTGTACCTGCTATCATGGGATCTATCGCAGCAACTATGGCTATCGCTGGCCAACCATGGGGTATCTTCCTTTGGATCGCAGTTGCAGTTGCTTATGACATCTTCCGTTGGAAACAATTGGAATTTGCCTACAAAGAAGGGGTTAACCTTATCAACAACATGCAAAGTACTTTGACAGCTTTGATTGACGCTGCATCTGTACTTGGTGTCTTCATGATGGGTGCTCTTGTAGCAACAATGATCAACTTTGACATTTCTTACAAATTGCCAATCGGTGAAAAGATGATTGACTTCCAAGACATCTTGAACTCAATCTTCCCACGCTTGCTTCCAGCAATCTTTACTGCCTTTATCTTCTGGTTGCTTGGTAAGAAAGGTATGAACTCTACTAAAGCGATCGGTATCATTATCGTTCTTGCAGTAGGTCTTTCATTCATTGGTAAATTCTTGCTTGGAATGGGCGCATAATTTATGATGAAATCGTTAATTTTGGTGAGTCATGGTCGTTTCTGTGAAGAACTTAAAGGTAGCACTGAAATGATCATGGGTCCACAAGACAACATTCATGCAGTGGCTCTTCTTCCAGAAGATGGCCCAGAAGAATTTACTGCAAAATTTGAAGCTGCTATCGAAGGATTGGATGATTTCCTAGTCTTTGCGGACCTTCTCGGTGGTACACCATGTAACGTGGTAAGCCGTTTGATCATGGAAGGTCGCGACATTGAACTCTACGCAGGAATGAATCTTCCAATGGTGATTGAATTTATCAATGCCAGCCTTACAGGCGCAGATGCGGACTACAAGAGCCGAGCTGCAGAAAGCATTGTAAAAGTCAACGATCTGTTAGCGGGCTTCGATGATGACGAAGATGAATAATACTCTTCGAAAATCAAATTCAAACCACGTCAGCGTCGCCTTGCCGTACTCCAGTACAGCCTGCGGCTAGCTTCCTAGTTTGCTCTTTGATTTTCATTGAGTATACGATGTGATAACGTGAAAATCGTTAGAACATCTTATATAGAATATACATGGGAATGGGAGTCACTCCCATTCCCATATTTTCAATAGGAATGAAACAACAATAGATTAGAGGAACTCTATGCTAAATTACACAAAAGAAGAATTACTTGAACTGGGTGCAGAAATCACGACTCGTGAGATCTACCAACAGCCTGATGTATGGAAAGAGGCTTTTGAAGCCTATCAAGCAAAACGAGAAGAAATTGCAGCATTCCTACAAGGAATTGCTGATAAGCATGACTATATCAAGGTCATCTTGACGGGTGCTGGTACTTCTGCTTATGTGGGAGATACCTTGGTGCCTTACTTTAAGGAAGTCTATGACGAACGCAAATGGAATTTCAATGCCATTGCGACAACAGATATCGTTGCCAATCCAGAAACTTATTTGAAAAAAGATGTGGCGACTGTCCTTGTTTCCTTTGCTCGTAGTGGGAATTCACCTGAAAGTGTGGCGACGGTTGATTTGGCCAAAGCCTTGGTTGATGACCTCTATCAAGTGACCATTACATGTGCTGCAGATGGTAAATTGGCTCTTCAAGCTCATGGCGATGAGCGCAATCTTTTGCTCTTGCAACCAGCTGCTTCCAATGACGCTGGATTTGCCATGACTTCTAGCTTTACGTCCATGATGCTAACAGCTCTCTTGGTTTTTGATCCTACAGAATTTGCTGTGAAAGCTGAACGTTTTGAAGTTGTGTCTAGCCTTGCCCGCAAAGTTCTAGACAATGCAGCAGATGTTAAAGGGCTTGTAGACCTTGACTTTAACCGCGTCATCTATCTTGGTGCTGGTCCTTTCTTTGGCCTTGCTCATGAAGCTCAGCTCAAGATTTTGGAATTAACAGCTGGTCAAGTGGCGACCATGTATGAAAGCCCAGTTGGCTTCCGTCACGGTCCAAAATCATTGATCAACGAAGATACAGTTGTTTTGGTATTTGGTACAACGACAGACTACACTCGCAAGTACGACTTGGACTTGGTTCGTGAAGTGGCTGGTGATCACATTGCTCGTCGTGTCGTGCTCTTGAGTGATCAAGCCTTTGGTCTTGAAAATGTCAAAGAAGTAGCCCTTGGTTGTGGCGGTGTCTTGAACGATATTTACCGTGTCTTCCCTTACATCGTTTATGCCCAACTCTTTGCCCTATTGACTTCACTCAAGGTAGAAAATAAACCAGATACACCGTCTCCTACTGGTACCGTAAACCGTGTGGTACAAGGTGTGATCATTCATGAATATCAAAAATAAGGAAGTGTCTATGAGTAAATTACAATTAAGTCCCAATAAAGTAGCTTGCTTGCAAAAACTCTCTGACGAGAACGGCATTATCTCAGCTCTTGCCTTTGACCAACGTGGTGCTTTGAAACGCCTCATGGCTCAATACCAAACAGAAGAGCCAACAGTGGCTCAAATGGAAGAACTCAAAGTCTTGGTAGCAGATGAATTGACAAAATATGCATCCTCTATGCTTCTTGACCCAGAGTATGGTCTTCCAGCTACAAAAGCGCTTGATGCCAATGCTGGTCTTCTCCTTGCTTATGAGAAAACGGGTTATGACACAACTAGCACTAAACGCTTGCCTGACTGCTTGGATGTTTGGTCTGCCAAACGTATCAAAGAACAAGGTGCAGATGCTGTCAAATTCTTGCTTTACTACGATGTAGACAGCGCTGACGAACTCAACCAAGAAAAACAAGCCTACATCGAACGTATTGGTTCTGAGTGTGTGGCAGAAGACATTCCATTCTTCCTTGAAATCTTGGCTTACGATGAAAAAATCGCTGACGCAGGTTCTGCAGAATACGCTAAAGTGAAACCACACAAGGTTATCGGTGCTATGAAGGTCTTCTCAGACCCACGCTTCAACATCGATGTCTTGAAAGTGGAAGTTCCAGTCAACGTCAAATACGTTGAAGGATTTGGCGATGGTGAAATCGTTCATACACGCGAAGAAGCAGCAGCCTTCTTCAAAGCTCAAGATGAAGCAACAAATCTTCCATACATCTACTTGAGTGCAGGTGTGTCAGCTAAACTCTTCCAAGAAACACTAGTCTTTGCCCACGAATCAGGCGCAAACTTCAACGGCGTTCTTTGTGGCCGTGCTACATGGGCTGGATCAGTTGAAGCCTACATCAAAGACGGTGAAGCAGCAGCTCGTGAGTGGTTGCGTACAACAGGTTTTGAGAACATTGACGAACTCAACAAGGTTCTTCAAACAACAGCGACTTCATGGACTGAACGTGTAGAAGCATAAAATGAGAATAGAAGAATTCCCTTTTGTTAAGAAGATATTTAAGGTTTTCTGACAAAGGATTCTGAAAATAGAAACTACAACCATAGATGGTGCATACACTCTCTATGGTTTGTTTACTTAAGAGAAATGGATTAAAGGAGAGAAGAATGAAAGCATACACAGAGCGTGTATTTGGAAATCATGAGTGCAAGGATGTCTTGGCCTATCGCTTTGAGACTGACAGTGGCTACCAACTTGAGGTCATGACTTATGGTGCAACCATCTTGCGCTATGTCACACCTGACAAGGCTGGAAATTTTGCCAATGTGATCTTGGGCTTTGATGATTTTGATAGCTATGTAGGCAATAGTCCCAAGCATGGAGCAAGTGTAGGTCCTGTAGCGGGCCGTATTGCAGGTGCGACATTTGAACTCAATGGCCAGACCTATAATCTTGAAGTCAATAATGCTAGCAACTGTAACCACAGTGGTTCAACAGGTTGGGATGCGAGCTTGTTTGAATTGATTGAGGTGAGCGACCATGGCTTGACTCTCTACACAGAGCGTACAGACGGGACAGGAGGATTCCCTGGTAATCTCAAGATCTGGATCAGCTACCACTTGGAAGAAACTGGTGCCTACGAAATCAGCTACAAGGTAACGACTGATCAGGATACGCTGGTCAATCCAACTAATCATAGCTACTTCAACTTGTCTGGTGATTTCACGCAGACAATTGACCGTCATGTCTTCCAATTAAATACGGAGGGCATTTACCCAATTGCCCCGGACGGTGTGCCAGCAAAAACTTCAGATGCTGATCGCGATGTGGTGAAACACATCTACAATGGTGCTTTGCTCAAGGACATCTTTGCAGAGGACGATGAGCAAATCCAACTGGTATCTGGTTTGGACCACCCATTTGCCCTCCCTGCAGGTCATGACAATGCTGGTTTCCTTTATGACCAAAACTCAGGTCGTTTCCTGCTTTTCAAGACAGAGGCTCCTTGCTTTGTGGTCTACACCGCAAACTTTGTGGATGAGAGTGTCGTCATAGCTGGTCAGCCAATGATTCAGCACAATGGGATTGCCCTTGAAGCTCAGGCCTTACCAGATGCCATTCACAGTGACCTCAAAGACCAAGTCATTCTCAAAGCAGGGCAAACCTTTACCAGCAAAACTCGCTACGAGCTTGTTGTAAAATAAAAAGAAGAGCTGGTTTCCAGCTCTTTTGAGTTGTCTTCGTTGACATTTTATCTCAATAGTGTATAATTGTTGTAATCTATAAAGTTACAACAAAAAAGGAGACACCCCTATGACTTATGCATACCAAAGCCACATTTACCTAGCCGAGGTGGTTTTAAATGTCAAGGATTTGAAGAGTCAGACGGCTTTTTATCACCAGATTATTGGCTTGGAGATTTTATCTCAAACAGAGACAGAAGCGATTTTGGGACTTGATCGAAAGGCCTTGGTCCACTTGATTGCGACTGAAAAAGCTGGGGAAGTAAGGGAGCGTTATGGGCTCTACCATCTGGCGATTTTGTTGCCAACAAGAAAAGCTTTGGCAGATGTCTTGAAACACCTAAGTGACTTGCAGATTCCTCTGGTCGGGGGTGCAGATCATGGATACAGTGAGGCTATTTATCTAGAGGATTTGGAAGGAAATGGCATTGAACTCTACCGTGATAAGCCAGTGTCTTCATGGGATATTCGAGAAGACGGCCGCATTATCGGTGTGACCGAAGCCCTTGCGGCACAGGACATTTATGAGTTAGGGGAAAAGGTGGATCCCTTTATCCTAGCTGAAGGGACGAGAATGGGGCATATCCATCTATCGGTGAAGGATAGCCACGCGGCGAGTCAGTTTTATCAAAAGGTGTTAGGGTTAGAAGATAAATTTAGCATTCCTAGTGCTAGTTGGATAGCGGCTGGTCAGTACCATCACCACCTGGCTGTCAATGAATGGGCTGGAAAAGGTCTGACTCCGCGTGAGCAAAGCTTGCCAGGCCTGGCCTACTATGTCCTTGAGGTCGAAAGCAAGGAGGAACTCTTAGCCATCGTTAAGCAAGCACAAGAGGTAGAAGCTCCGATTAAGTGGTTACATTCGAGTGAAGTGGATCTTGTAGACCCGGATGGGATTGTGACCCGTATTCGCTTGGAACGATGAGATGAGGAAAACACATCATAGACATAGAAAAAGCGAACAGGCTCGTATTCTGTTTTTAGAATGCGGACTTGTTCGCTTTTTATGGAATGACGAAGCCTTTCTTGGCCCTAGCAAATGTATCTGCCGGGGATATTTTACCTTTTCTGGGGGTTCATGCTATAATACTAATAAACTTTTCTTTCTCTAGGAAGGCAAACGCCGAAAATCGGCTAAACTGCTGGCAATCGTTGTCACGAAGCTTTTAAGAGAAAGTAGAACTTTGTTTGAACATCCGTATTGAGTTTAGGAGACGGGAAATAAGATGGACACAAGTGTAAAAAATTTAATCAGTATGGGCCCTCTGGAGGACTCTTTTATCTATTATGATCTGAAGAATCAAGTATTCTACGGTGTAAAACAAGGCATGAATTATTCAGCCATTGCAGCCCCTATTGCAATCTATTCCTTCCAACGGCTGTCAAAGTTGCTCAACCAAACCTTTGGAGATGTCTCATCCCCTTTCAACCTGATTTTCTTTATCCTGATGTCTCTGTTTTTAGCTTTTGGGACCATTCTCCTTGCCAAGTCTACCCGACGTAACATGAAGACAGATAGATTTAGAAAAGTCCGGCTGACAAAAGCCAATATCAAAACACTTAGGAGAAAATCTAGATGGACCGTCCTAGTTGAGATTTTTTGTTTCCTTATGATACTGTTTTCCATCTATCGCTATTTTAGCTATTCTGATTTTCAGTTCTTGATTATGTATATGTTAGGGCTTTTTTCACTTGTTTATATTGTCTATGAATTTCAGATGAAAACACGCAAACGACTGTTCAAAGAGCTGATGGAGACATTACAGGACGGTAGCAGAGGGAAAGAGGGAGAAATGTAAGATGAGAAAAATCATTTATATAGGCCAAGGATGCCAGCAATCCGTCTACTATAACACAAGGACGAGAGAGGCTTTAGCGACAGAATATAGCAACTTGCCAGATAGTGAAGGCGCCATCAGTTCAAAGAAATCCAAGTGGCCTTGGGTTCTCTTCTTTGCTTTCTTGCTAGTTGCTATCATCAGTATTTGGATTCGTTCCTTGATAGCGCCCTTTAGATTGAGTGAGTGGATGATTCCGATCCATCTAGTCGCTATCTTTTTCGTTTTTATCGGAAGTGTTTATGGATTTGAAAAACTGTTCTACAGTGGGGCTAAGTCACTTGTCCCAGCAAGTGAAGAGCAGTTTAAAGAAGCGGTTGAAAGTAGTAAATTTTGGAAAAAATCTCCGGATAAGGAACCAACAGTCGATAAAATCATCTTGTATCTATTTGTTATCCTCGTTCTTCTATTTGTTTTTGTTATTGTTGTGTTCTTTGCCATACCTGGGACCTTCATTCCCTACTATGAACATGAATGGTTTGAGCCGTCCATGTTCATGGTACCCATCGGAGCAACAATCGTACCAATTAGTGTCGTACTGCTCTTGTTCCAAAACAACCCAATCCGCTGGCTCTTAGCCGTACGAAAATACAAGCAGGGAAAAGTATTATTTGGGGAGGAGAAGAACTAGAAACACGAGAGAAACGCTAGTACCATTACCAGTGGTTGGTGATGTTTTATCAACAACCTATGATAAAATTGAAGTTTCTGATTATAGTGATTGGTGGAAACTGTGGTGATTTTATATGAGAAAAATAATTTTTATTGGACAGAGCGGTGATAAGGCCGTTTACTATAACACGCGAACAAAAGAGGCTCTAGTAGCTGATAAGAGTGCCTTGTTAAATACAGAAGGGGCTAGGAGATCGAATAGGGGGATTGCTCCTTTAATTGCTATATTCTCTTTGTTAGGTTTACTCGGAGGATTTGTTGCAATACCAATTTTCTCAGGCCTTCGTTATAATAGTGGGATGGTTCCTATTTTTATTCTTTGTCTTTCCTTTATCCTATTTGGATTTATATGGATGATGGAAGTCGCCTTATATAAAGGAGTGAAACGAGTCCAAGGAGCAACAAAGAAAGAGTTTAAAGAAGCAGTTTATTCAAATTTGTTCTGGGAAAATTTTAGTGAGAAAAAAGCGACGTTTGCGAAAATGTTGGCTTTTATGATTGTCATGCTACTAGTTTTTATGACTACTATAGTAATATTTGCTGCTGCAATTCCGGGCACTATTGACTCATTCAATAAGCAAGAGGCATTTGATATACAAATCTTTTTCTCGCCTTTAGCAGGTCTCTTTCCTGCCTTGTTGTACCTTTTCTTATTCCAAAACAACCCTATCCGCTGGTTCTTAGCTGTGCGAAAATATGAACAGGGGAAAGTGATATTTAATGAAGAAATAGAAAAGAGAGGATGATAATGTCACAAGAGAGATATTTGCAGATCAAAAAAGAGCATCAAGTTCGTAAGTTTGTGGGGCGTTTCCTCTTCATTCTTCTCGCTATACTCGATGTTCTACTGGTATCAAGTCATTCCAATTATGTCCCGCTTGTAACGGTGGCTATGGTAACGATTGTGCCTTTTAATCATTTTCTACTTGGTCCTCTTAGGAGACAGAAAAAAGCCATAGAAAAAGAGTATCCAGAATGGAAAATACTCAGTACAAAGGGAGTAAAGGTTCCCTCGGCTGAAGCCAATAAAAGAACCTTGGCTGGTATTGGGATCTTGATGGCCTTGCTGTTGTCTTTTGGGCTATTCTATAAACCTGTGAAACAGCCGAACGTCCAAGTAAACAATCCGCCTAAGCTTGATTTTAACACGCCTGGAACGTCCAAGTCTTCTGAGTCTGAGTCGTCCAGTTCCTCTAAGACCAAAGAATCCAGTTCCCCAGAATCGAAATCCTCGTCTTCGACTGAACAAAGTTCTAAAACCGAAAATTCAGGAACAAAACCGTCAAAAAGCGAGTCCAATAATCCCTATTACCAGATTCCAGGACTTACTGACGAACAGGTGAGAGATATCATATCGAAATCTGTGAAAGATTTGAGAGAAAAACAGTCAAAAGAAAAATCCGAAGAGTAGACTCGAGGACATCGATGTCCTTTCTGGATGAGTTAGTTTTGAGATTTTACTGTATAGAATAACTGGAGGAGTTCATATGACTAAAGAAGTGATTGGTTTGATAGTTGGGACAGTCGTCACTCTCCTATCTTTTGTGTTTGTATGTGGGACCTTTCTCTACCTCTATCTTCGAGATCAGAAGTTGGTCCGCCTTGCCAAGTCATCCGTTCCTGGAACGGTTATCGGCTATAGCCGTTTTCGTGAGGGGTATCCACCTATCGTCGAATACACGGTGGATGGGATTGCTTATAAGAAAACCTTGCAGTATTTTATGTTCAAAACGGTCACAATTCCGTGGGGGACTACTAAATTTTTAAAGGACTATACAAGAGAAGATATGCTAGCGCCTTCGATTACTCGCTACAGTAACTCCTTTGTTTCCTTCAAACGCTTGATGCAGACCCATTTCCCCCTTCATTCGGAGCTGACGGTCTGGTATGATCCAGACAAGCCGGCCAGGGCCTATGTCGAACGTTACAGTGGAATGGACAAGTTTTACAAGTGGTTTGGTATCGGATTTGGGCTGGCTCTAGTTCTAGTCTATGGGATAGTGATCCTAGCCTTTTTGTCCAAGATATAAGGCATAACTAATCGGATACTTGATTTCTCGATCGTGCTTCAAGGAGGACAGAGTTTCTTTTCCATTTCCATGCTTATCAATTTTTTCTTTCTGATACAGAGGAGAGGTTGCCTCCTACAAATACAGACAGGAAGTGAATTTTGACAAAGCCCCTTATTCGAGATATAATGAACAAAAAGTGACCAAGGATAAATTAATGACAAACTCAAAGTATATCACACGCCTGAAACGTTCAGAGGGTCAGTTGCGTGGGATTCAAAAGATGATTGAAGAAGATCGTGACTGCGCAGATATTGTTACGCAGTTGACAGCAGTGAAATCTAGCGTTGAGCGCGTGATTGAGATGATCATTACTGAAAATCTCACTGACTGTATCAACCAACCACTAGACGACCCCGAGGCTCAAAAGGAACGCCTAGAAAAGGCCATCCGATACCTGATTAAACGGAAGTAAACTAATTTGCTATTGATAAACAATGCAGACAAAGGTATTTAAGTCTATTTCGATAAAGAAATCATGTTGGACAAACGGCTGAGTTCCCCAAATACCAATGAGAAGACCTCTTTTTAGATACCATCAATGTGCTTCGTTTTTTAGAGGTGACGGGCTACGTGCCCTATATCAGTGGGTTGCAGAAATGAAAAAACCGATTAAGTTCCTTAATCGGTTTTTTCATTATTCTACTTGACCGGGCCAAGCATTCATACCACCTTCTACATTGATAACGGTGAGGCCTTGGGCGCTTAGAAATTCACAAGCAGATGCGGAACGGACTCCACCTTGACAGATGACATGGTATTCCTGGTCAGGTTTGAGTTCTTTGTAACCTTGCTCCAAGGTACTTAAAGGCAGATTTTTGGCACCTGGTGCATGTCCTGCTTGGAATTCGTGCACTTCACGTACATCGATAAGGTTTATATTTTCATTTAGGTATTTTTCATAAAAGTCAGCCATGCTGATACTCGTTTCCATATTCGACTCCTTCTGGATTAGCCATTTTGTATAGTGAATAAGCGGCGTCAAGGTTTTGGACGGTAAAACCTGCCGCTAGAGGATACGCTCTGTGATCTAGCTGCGCAAAACGCTGTGGCAACTAAGGATGTAGACCTGGTTCTTGTCCGGTTCATCTAAGCTCTCCCCTAGTTTATTTAGGGGGATATGAATGGTATCGACCTTGGGTCGCTCCCCTGAAATTCGCCACTTATCTGCACATCTAGGAATTTTGGCCCTTAGTCAGATTGTCTTCGAGCGGACACCTTGGATATTGTCGCTCAGACCCTCGATAAGGTTCAAGGCTGCGTAGCCAATTATTTTATGCTTCTAGATGACCTTGCCTGTCCAAGCGCTCATACCGCCTCGAACATTGATGACATAGTAGCCTTTTTTCTTTAGCTTTTTCGCAGCTAGTTTGCTTCGTACACCTGAATGACAAATGACATAAAGTGTTTCTTTTGTTGCAGGTGTATAAGAACCGATTTCCGTTAAAGGAACATTTTTGGCATTTTTGATATGACCTCTACGGAATTCCATAGGCGTCCGAACATCCAGTAGCTGAATTGGTTCTCTGAGTTTAGCTTCTAACTCGCTGGTAGAAATACTGTCAATTTTTGTAAATAATAAGTGAAACATAGGCACCTCCAAACATACCCTTACGGGGTATATTAAACCATGAAGTCAATCTTTTGTCAAGCAACTTGTTTTGACTTGGGAGGGAATTAGTTTCGAGAGTCTAGAAAGCAGGCTATTTTTGACCTTTCAAAGGCTTTTTGATATGATGGGTCCAAAGTAAGTATGAGGTGATAAGATGACCAGTGAATACCAGAAAATGATAGCAGGGGAGCCTTACCGTCCGTCGGATCCTGAATTACAGACCTTGGCGCAGGCTTCTCGCCAAAAACAGTCTGCCTTTAACCGAGAAGAAGATCCCTTGAAGGGAGCGGATATTATCAAGACCTGGTTTGGTTCAACCGGGGAAAATCTCTATGTCAATCCACGCTTGGTGGTCGATTATGGAGTCAATATCCATCTAAAAGAAAATTTTTATTCTAATTGGAACTTGACCATGCTGGATGTTTGTCCGATTCGCATCGGGAACAACGCCATGATTGGTCCCAACTGTCAGTTTTTAACCCCACTCCATCCACTGGATCCGGATGAACGCAATTCAGGGGTCGAATACGGCAAGCCCATCACCATTGGAGACAATTTCTGGGCTGGAGGTGGCGTCATTGTCCTTCCTGGGGTGACACTGGGAAATAATGTCGTTGCAGGAGCAGGGGCCGTGATTACCAAGTCTTTTGGAGACAATGTTGTCCTAGCTGGGAATCCTGCGCGTGTCATCAAGGAAATCCCTGTGAAAGAAAATTAAAAAGAGACCGGTTTTTGTCGAGCTCGCTGAGGGAATTCTTTTCAGTAAATAGTTAGCTGACACTAAAGATTAATATTGTCCAATAGTAATTAAAAAACGAATGAATGATAAGTAGTTTTCCTGTAACTAAATATCATCATTCGTTTTTATAGTAGTATTTTTAGGTTTTAAAGTTTTTCACTAGACTTGTTTTAATTGGCATCTTATTTGTAGGTTGGGGAAGAGTATTTGATTGCCACTTCCTTGACACTCCGTCAGTTTTTGATACAATAGTACAAAATTACAGGAGGTGGGCTATGATTCAGAAACATGCAATTCCCATTTTAGAGTTTGACGACAATCCCCAAGCGATCCTTATGCCAACGCATGAGGGATTGGACTTAAAGTTGCCAAAGAAGTGTATCTATGCATTTTTGGAGGAAGAGATTGACCGCTATGCTCAGGAAGTAGGTGCTGACTGCATTGGTGAGTTCGTTTCGGCCACCAAGACTTATCCAGTCTACGTCCTCAACTACAAGGGCGAGGAGATCTGTCTGGCCCAGGCACCCGTGGGCTCTGCCCCAGCGGCCCAGTTTATGGATTGGTTGATTGGCTATGGTGTGGAGCAAATCATTTCCACTGGAACCTGTGGCGTCCTAGCTGATATAGAGGAGAATGCCTTTCTCGTCCCTGTTCGCGCTCTGCGAGATGAGGGAACCAGCTACCACTATGTAGCGCCTTCTCGTTATATGGAGATGCAGATTGAGGCTATCTCTGCTATTGAGCAAGTCTTGGAACAAAGAGGTATTCCTTATGAGGAAGTTATGACCTGGACGACAGATGGTTTTTACCGAGAGACGGCTGAAAAGGTGGCTTATCGTAAGGAAGAAGGCTGTGCTGTTGTGGAGATGGAGTGCTCTGCTCTTGCGGCAGTGGCCCAACTACGTGGTGTTGTCTGGGGGGAATTGCTCTTTACTGCAGATTCCTTGGCAGATCTGGACAACTACGACAGTCGTGACTGGGGCTCTGAAGCTTTTGATAAGGCACTCGAACTCTGTCTTGCCATTGTGCACCACATGTGAGTGCTCTTACTGTTTTTATGGTAGAATGTAGTTATGTTATTCAAATCTTTTTTGGAAAAAATCAGGACGACACTGGGACGTTTATCGCCAGCCCGTCGCATCTTTTTAAGTTTTGCCCTAGTTATCTTCCTGGGTTCGCTCCTTTTAAGCCTTCCCTTTGTGCAAGCAGGAACGTCACAAGCGACCTACTTTGATCATCTCTTTACGACTGTGTCTATGGTCTGTGTGACAGGGCTCTTTACCCAGCCAGTAGCCTCTACTTACAATATCTGGGGCCAGTTGATCTGTATGATTTTGATCCAGATCGGTGGATTGGGTCTCATGACCTTTATCGGAATCTTTTATATCAAAGGCAAGCAAAAGCTCAGTCTTCGTGGTCGTGAGACTATTCAAGAAAGTTTTAGTTATGGAGAAACCCAGTCTCTAAAGGATTTCATCCGTTCAATCTTTCTGACGACTTTTCTGGTGGAAGGGATTGGTGCCTTTCTCTTGAGTTTTCGCTTTATCCCCGAATTTGGTTGGGGGCGAGGGATTCTAACCTCTATCTTTTTGGCTGTTTCAGCTTTCTGTAATGCTGGATTTGATAATTTTGGAAGTACGAGTTTGGTAGCCTTTCAAACGGATCCCTTAATCAATCTAGTGATTGCAGGTTTGATTATCACGGGGGGGCTAGGATTTATGGTCTGGTTTGATCTAGCGACCCAGTTTGGAAAAAAGAAAAAACGGCGCCTGCGTTTCCATACCAAGTTGGTTCTCTTTTTAACGGCGGGAATTTTGCTCTTTGGAACCGTATCGACTTTGTTCATCGAGTGGAACAACCCTGGAACGATTGGAAATCTCAGCGCTCCAGAGAAACTGCTGGTTAGTTTCTTCCAGACCGTCAGCATGAGAACGGCAGGCTTTGCTTCTATTGACTACACCCAGGCTCGACCGGTGACCTTGTTCATCTATATCTTACAGATGTTTCTGGGAGGGGCGCCTGGAGGGACAGCAGGGGGGCTCAAGATTACGACCTTCTTTGTCTTGTTGGTCTTTGCTCGTAGTGAACTATTGGGCTTGCCTCATGTTAATGTGGCTCGGAGGACCATTGAACCCCGAACCGTACAAAAGTCTTTCAGTGTCTTTATTATCTTCTTGCTAACTTTCTTGCTGGGCTTGATCCTGCTAGGAATAACAGCAGAGGGAAATCCGCGCTTTATCTACCTCATGTTTGAGACCATTTCAGCCCTTGCAACTGTTGGGGTAACGGCAAATTTAACGCCGGAGTTAGGCAAGATAGCCCTCAGTATCGTTATGTTGTTGATGTTTATCGGCCGTATTGGCCCATTGACACTACTGGTCAGTGTAGCGGAATACCAGCCAGACAAGAAAGATACGATTCACTATATGAAAGCAGATATCACTATCGGATAAGAAAGGAAAAACGATGTCAGATCGGACAATTGGAATTTTAGGCTTGGGAATTTTTGGGAGCAGTGTTTTGGAAGCTCTAGCCAAGCATGACATGAATATCATTGCTATTGATGACCACGAGGAACGTATCAATCAATTAGAACCTGTGCTAACTCGTGGGGTAGTGGGCGATATTACGGATGAAGAACTCCTTCTATCAGCGGGGATTGACACCTGTGATACCGTAGTCGTCGCAACGGGTGAAAATCTGGAGTCCAGTGTTCTCGCGGTTATGCACTGTAAGAGTCTAGGAGTGCCGACCGTCATTGCCAAGGTCAAAAGCCATACAGCTAAAAAGGTGTTGGAAAAAATTGGCGCAGACGCAGTCATCTCACCAGAGTTTGAAATGGGGCGCTCATTGGCACAGACCATCCTCTTTCATAACAGCGTAGACGTTTTTCAGCTGGACAAGAATGTATCGATTGTCGAGATGAAAATCCCCCAATCATGGGTAGGTAAAAGCCTCAGTCAACTAGATTTACGTGGGCGATACAACCTCAACGTACTTGGCTTTCGTGCCTACGAAAATGCTCCTCTGGATGTCCAATTCGGACCCAATGACCTTTTGCAGGCAGATGCCTACATCATGGCAGTCATTAATAACCAACATTTGGACACTCTAGCTGAACTGAGTGAGTAGGAGAGGAAGGGCTACTCTCTTTCCAAATAATTAACGAGTCAATATAAGTATTTCATAAGAGGGATTTAAGAAAAATTTTAACTTTTTCTTAATCCTTTTTAATTTTAGGAGATTATACTAGAGTCATCAAAAAAAGAAAACTCTAAGGAGAATCCTATGAAATTCAATCCAAATCAGAGATATACTCGTTGGTCTATTCGCCGTCTCAGTGTCGGTGTTGCTTCAGTTGTTGTGGCTAGTGGCTTCTTTGTCCTAGTTGGTCAACCAAGTTCTGCGCGTGCTGATGTCGTCAATCCGACTCCTGCCCAAGTCGTGTCAGATGCTGCTTCGGTGAGTGAAAAGAGCGACTTACCAGCAGAGCTTCTCAAAAAAGCAGTCGATGTAGCTCTTCCTTCAGAACAGTCTATTCCAACACCTAAAGCAAGTGTGGATACCACAAGCTCTTCAGAAAAAGCGGACGCAACTGCTAAAGAGCCGGTAGTAGCACCAAAAGAAGAAGTGCAAGCACAAGCTGACTCTAAGAAACAAACAGAAGATGCAGTTAAACCTGTGGAAAGTCCTGAGTCTACAGTTTCTGGACAAGACCGTGAAGCCAGTGAAGCACAACCAGCGACCACTCCAGCTGAAGTCCAAAAAGGTGTGGCTGACAACACCAAAGATACAGTAGATGTCCCAGCTTCTTACTTGGATAGAGCTAATTTCCCAGGACCATTTACAGCTGGTGTCAACCAAGTCATTCCATACGAATTCTTCGCTGGTGATGGCATGTTAACTCGTCTTATCTTGAAAGCCTCTGATAAGGCTCCATGGTCAGATAATGGAACAGCTAAAAATCCTGCTCTCCCACCAGTAGAAAAATTGGGCAAAGGCCTTTACTTCTACGAAGTGGATTTAGCAGGCACCCAAGGAAAATCAGATAAAGAGCTGCTTGACCTCTTGAAACAAAACGGTACACAAAGCTATAAAGCTACCATCAAGGTGTATGGTGCGAAAGACGGCAAGCCTGACTTAACTAATCTGGTAGCGACTAAAGATTTGGATGTTAACTTGAATGGTTTGACCACTCCAGCTGAAGTGCAAAAAGGTGTGGCTGACAACACTAAAGACACAGTAGATGTCCCAGCTTCTTACTTGGATAGAGCCAATTTCCCAGGTCCATTCACAGCTGGTGTCAACCAAGTCATTCCATACGAAGCTTTTGGTGGAGATGGTATGTTGACTCGCCTCTTGTTAAAAGCCTCAGACAAAGCCCCATGGTCAGACAACGGAACAGCTAAAAATCCAGCTCTATTGCCACTTGAAGGCTTGGCTAAAGGTCAATATTTCTACGAAGTGGATTTGAATGGCAATACGGTTGGCAAAGATGGTCAGGCCTTGCTGGATCAACTTCGAGCTAACGGAACACATACGTATCTAGCTACTGTTAAAGTCTATGGTTCTAAAGATGGCAAACCTGATTTGACTAATCTGATTGCTACTCGTCAAGTAACGATTCAGCTTCGTGGAAAAGAAATGGCGACAACACCATCTCAATCAGGTCAGATGAATACGAAGCCTTCTGAAACAGGCTCTACAGGTACGACTGAGGGTATGATGGGTACAAATCACCATATGTCAGATATGAAAGTAGATCAACCAGCTTCTAGCCCAATGGCTAATATGATGAAAAAAGATGATAAAGCGATGCTACCAAATACTGGGGAAGCTAAAACGGCTACAGCAGGCCTTGGTATCTTTGGTCTAGCCTTGGCAGGTCTTGTTGGACTTTTGGGTTTGACAACCAAACGAGAAGATTAAGATTCAAATCACTTAAACATTAGAGAAAATAGTGTTATACTAAAGCAAGTATAACACTGTTTTTATCGAAGGAGTGTCAGATGAAAAAGACAATTTTGCTGGTTGATGATGAAATAGATATTCTAGATATTCAACACCGCTATCTTATACAGGCGGGTTACGACGTTTTGGTCGCCCATGATGGCAAGGAGGGATTAGAGCTTTTCAGAAAAAAATCTATCGACCTCATTATCACAGATATCATGATGCCCAATATGGACGGGTATGATTTTATCAGTGAAGTTCAGTATATCGCTCCGGATCAACCCTTCCTCTTTACAACTGCTAAGACAAGCGAACAGGATAAGATTTATGGATTAAGTTTGGGGGCAGATGATTTTATAGTCAAACCCTTTAGCCCACGCGAATTGGTTTTAAGAGTGAATAATATCTTGCGTCGCCTTAGCCGTGGAGGAGAGACAGAACAGATCGAGTTTGGTGACTTAGTGATCAACCATGTGACTCATGAGGTTCGCATTGGGGAGCAACCTTTGGAATTGACAGTAAAATCCTTTGAACTTCTATGGATATTAGCCAGCAATCCCGAGAGAGTCTTTTCAAAGACGGAACTTTATGAGAAGGTATGGCAAGAGGACTATGTGGATGATACCAATACACTCAATGTTCATATCCATGCTTTGAGGCAAGAGTTGACCAAGTATACGAATTCAAATGCTCCTGCTATCAAAACTGTCTGGGGTTTGGGTTATAAGATGGAAAGACCAAGAGGTAGAACATGAAATTAAAAAACTATATTTTAGTGGGGTATCTAGTGTCGACTCTACTAACGATTTTGGTCGTTTTCTGGGCAGTCCAACGGATGTTGATCGAGAAAAGTGAAGTTTACTTTCTCGTTGGAATGACCTTGATTGCTAGTTTCATTGGCGCTGCAGTGAGCATCTTTCTTTTGTCGCCAGTGTTCTCTTCTCTGAAACATTTGAAAAAACAAGCTCAGGATATAGCAAGCAAGGATTTCAGCACAGAAATTGAAACCAAGGGACCATTAGAATTTCAAGAGCTGGGCCAGGCTTTTAATGACATGTCCCACAATTTGCAAGCCACCTTTCAATCACTTGATGAGAGCGAGCAAGAAAAGAGAATGATGATTGCGCAGCTCTCTCACGATATTAAAACTCCCATTACCTCCATTCAGGTTACTGTGGAGGGAATTCTAGATGGAGTGATTAAGGAAGAGGAGCGACTCCACTACTTAGCCACGATTGGTCGGCAAACCGAGCGTCTAAACAAGCTAGTGGAGGAATTGGATGTTCTGACTCTTAACACCCAACCTCAAGATACTGCTGATGAAGAAGTCGAAGAGGTCTTTTTAGATCAGCTGTTGATTGAGTCAATGAGTGAATTTCAACTCCAGATTGAACAAGAGGAGCGAGATGTTTACATTCAAGTATCACCTGAGTCGGCGAAAATCAAGAGCCATTCTGACAAACTTTCTCGCATTCTGGTCAATTTGTTAAACAATGCCTTTAAATATTCAGAACCAGGAACCAGAATCGAGGTTCTTGCCCAATTAACAGAACAAGAGCTGAGAATCAGTGTGAAAGACGAGGGTCAGGGAATCCTTCCTGAGGATTTGGAAAAGATCTTTAAACGACTTTATCGTGTAGAAACTTCGCGCAATATGAAGACAGGTGGACATGGATTAGGACTTGCGATTGCACGCGAACTAGCCCATCAGCTTGGTGGCGAAATCACAGCAGAAAGTCAATATGGCTTAGGAAGCAAATTTACATTCAGCCTCAATTTGAAATAAAGCTGTAAAATCCCTTTACATATCTAGCTTTTCATGGTACAATAGCCTTTGTGTGAAATAGCAGCAGGAAAGCATGAAGCTCGTCAACAGGTGTCTTATGACAAGTAACCTTGGCTGTTTAGGCGAAGGGCATCTGCACGAATCAGGGCTTTCTAAGTGACTATTTCCGCCAAATATTATTTATATCAGGAGGACATACATATGTCACGTTATACAGGACCATCTTGGAAACAAGCTCGTCGCCTTGGCCTTTCACTTACAGGTACAGGTAAAGAATTGGCACGTCGTAACTACGTACCAGGACAACACGGACCAAACAACCGTTCTAAATTGTCAGAATACGGTTTGCAATTGGCTGAAAAACAAAAACTTCGTTTCACTTACGGTGTAGGTGAAAAACAATTCCGTAACTTGTTCGTACAAGCTACAAAAATCAAAGGCGGAATCCTAGGTTTCAACTTCATGCTTCTTTTGGAACGTCGTTTGGATAACGTTGTTTACCGTCTTGGTCTTGCGACTACTCGTCGTCAAGCTCGTCAATTCGTAAACCACGGTCACATCCTTGTTGACGGAAAACGCGTTGATATCCCATCATACCGTGTAACTCCAGGTCAAGTAATCTCAGTTCGTGAAAAATCATTGAAAGTTCCAGCAATCCTTGAAGCAGTAGAAGCTACTCTTGGACGTCCAGCATTCGTATCATTCGATGCTGAAAAATTGGAAGGTTCATTGACTCGCTTGCCAGAACGCGACGAAATCAACCCAGAAATCAACGAAGCACTTGTCGTTGAATTCTACAACAAGATGCTTTAATTTTAAGAAATATCTTACAGAAAGCCTACAACAGTGGGCTTTTTGCTTTGTCTTAAAAGGTTGATTTCTGGGTTTGCTTAGATATTTGCTAGATTGATTTCATTGCTGCTTCAAAGAATGAGACGGCTTTTTTTGCGTTCTCTTTTGAGAGGTAAAAAGAAGCGTGACCCTCCCACAGCTATAGAGCTTTTAGGCGGGAAAACCACACTTCTTTCTTGAATTAATTTTACATCATTTTGACTTAAAAAACAAATAGAGGCGTCCCACCTCCTACCGCAGAAAGATCTGTTTCAAGGGGAGATGGAAAACCTCTATTCGTTAATTTAATTATAGCCTAAAAAACTTTTAAATACAAGGCTATTGAGATAGTAAGGGGGAAAAAAGAAGTAACCATCATTCCGACCACATAGTAGACAGGGGGGAACAAGATTACTTCCTTTATTTACTTAAGTATACAACATTTTTACAAGAAAGCAAAGTAGCAGGTTAGTCTAATGGGGTGCTTGTTGTACTTTAGCAAGTAAGGTGTGCTATAATGCTTTTAACAGGAACTAAAAGCCATTAGTAAATAACTAATATTGGGTCATATTGTTCCGATGTTAGAGAGAAGGAACTTAATGAAATTATGGGAATATGTTGATAAAAATGTTCGCCTTATTTTAGAAGATGGGGCCTACATCAAGGGTAGGGTGGTTGATTGATTTGACAGTTATGCTTTAGATGCTCCTGACGAATTAGTCATAGATGATCGCTCATATCCTGAAGATATTATCAAGGAAATAAAAATTATTAGAGCTTAGTTCAACCTAGGCGATTTTATCGACTAACTATAAAAAGTATAAGAACTATCGAAAAAATAGCAGAGAGGAAAATAAATGAGTAAACAGCTTTGGAAGTATCTTCGATCAAGGGTTCAGATAGTCACTAATTGCGATAAGATAATCAAGGGACGTGTCATAGACTTTGTTGACGAAATGGACAATGATGAGCAAGATGAAATCACTATTCTCATTGCTAATCCTAGTCCAGATGAAGCTACTGAAATTTCTCTCTTTGAGAGTGAGATTGTCTCGATTAAAACAATCTCATAGGACTTAGAACAATCTAGGTGCTTTTACCTGCCTTATTTGAAAGAAAACACTATGGAAAAGGATTTAGTTTATATGGCAATATTAGATGATTTACAAGAGTTATATGACAATGGTTGGGATGCCTCTTTTGATTATAATGGTCAAGTATGTGGGGTTTTTCCTAATTCTGTTCATGATATTGTAGTGGTGATTGGAGATAAGGAATACCAGGTATCATCATTCATTGATCTGATTTCTCTAAAAATTGACGATAACACTTTAGTAGAAATTATGGATGGAATTGAAGTGCAGTATTATTAAAATAAAAATCATCTTTGATGAATGAACTGCACCCCAAAAATTAGATTTTGTCTGTTAAATTTTTGGAACGTAGCTCAATATGCTACAACGTTCTTATTAGGAGGGGAAGGGTAATGGGTTATAGTCAACAAGTATTAGACATGCTCCAGCAAACAG
Organism: Streptococcus oralis; assembly: GCF_026782125.1. Lineage (GTDB taxonomy): Bacteria > Bacillota > Bacilli > Lactobacillales > Streptococcaceae > Streptococcus > Streptococcus oralis_CE. Next base: position 66,587 of record NZ_JAKUVY010000007.1, read on the forward strand.
TCAGTGGTCAGATTGATAATTTTTGGGATTTTTCCTTTACGTTTAACGCTCTTTTTGGAGAAGATGCGGAATTTTCCGAGGCTTGGGATAATGAAAACTCTGAAATGTTTGACGCTCTCAATGACTTTGAGTTGATGATATTTTTAGAGGAACATGATCCAAGCGACAAACAAGGTTTTATCGATTTCTTAACACCTTACTACGAAAAAGCAAAGCAATTAGCCAATATTGAAAGGAATATTTAAATGACACTCTGGAAATTTAACCGTACAGATGTAATTATCACGTTAAAAAATGGCGCGGTAGTTAGAGGATTTGTAGAAGACTATTGTGACGCCTCTGACAATGACGAGGAGATTGACTCCTTGCTGGTAGATGTTGATGGAACTCTTTATGAATATTTTGAAGATGAAATCGTCAGCATCATAGAAAGCTAGTAGTGGGAATAGAATCTAAGGAAAAAATCTTGTTTGTTGAGATTGTTTTAGTTGGGATGGTCCTATATGAAAAAGGATGAAATTAAAAAATATTTAGACAAAGATCTTGAATTTAATTATAATAGCCGAGGTGCTTGCTTTTTATCGAGTATATGTGTAGTTGGTTATGATTATGAAGGTCAGCAGTTTGATACAATTGATGAAGCTATGGAAGCTAAAGTATTTGACGGGAAAAGCTTAGTAGATATATGGGATGAAGTTTTTCCACAAGTTTTTTAAAATGAAAAGCACCTTTGATGAACTGCACCCCAAAAGTTAGATTTTTTCTGTCTAACTTTTGGGGTGCAGTTCAAATGTATGAGATATTTTTAGTTTTGATTTAATTTCGATATTTTTCCGGAAAATACTTATTTTTCGGAAAGTCAAGATTTTGTTATTATTTATGATATACTGGTACCGTAATTATATCCTTACAGAGGTTAAGTAAGGGTTTCAGTACACGTCAATAGATGTCAAAATATTGATTTTAAGCGATTTTTGATTTTTGGAAACTCATTATATCGCACTACAAATCAATAAAAACTCTACCTTTTACTCTACCTTTTTTAGATAAATATATCATCTGGATATTGAAGTTAAGCCCTGCTATCATTTCGATGGCAGGGCTTTTTAATGTTTGGGACACTACCTTCTTATCTATATTTTGATGGAGCTGAAGTTGACATCTACAAAGTTTAATGTTAAAATACATTCAAAAATATATTTGAATGAGGTGCTTTATGGTTCAAAATGTTGTTACTTCAATAATCCTGTATTCTGGGACAGCCGTAGACTTACTTATTATCCTAATGTTATTTTTTGCCAAAAGAAAAAGCAGAAAAGACATCATTAACATCTATTTAGGACAATTTCTAGGCTCTGTTAGTCTAATATTGCTAAGTTTACTTTTTGCATTTGTCTTAAATTATATTCCTAGTAAAGAGATTTTAGGTTTGCTCGGTTTGATTCCAATTTTCCTAGGACTCAAAGTTTTGCTTTTAGGAGATTCTGATGGAGAAGCTATTGCAAAAGATGGTTTGCGCAAAGATAATAAAAACCTGATTTTTCTAGTCGCTATGATTACTTTTGCAAGTTGTGGTGCTGACAATATTGGTGTTTTTGTCCCATATTTTATTACCTTAAATTTAGCGAATTTGATAGTGGCTTTACTTACCTTTCTAGTCATGATTTATCTCTTGGTTTTTTCTGCCCAAAAATTGGCACAAGTCCCTTCTGTTGGAGAAACTTTGGAAAAATATAGCAGATGGTTTATTGCCGTTGTTTATTTAGGACTGGGGATGTATATCCTGATTGAAAACAACAGCTTTAACATGCTAAGGACTGTGTTCGGCTAGGAGAAAAAATTATGAAAAAAGATAGTATCTGCCAAGTGAATATTATAAATCAGCAAAATGTTACAACCGCAACGAACTACCTTGAAAAGGAAAAAGTCCAAAAATCACTTCGTATTTTATCAAAGTTTACCGATAATAAACAGATAAATATCATCTTTTATCTCCTTGCTGTTGAAGAACTCTGTGTCTGTGATATAGCCTGTTTACTAAATCTCAGTATGGCATCTGCCTCCCACCATCTTCGTAAACTAGCCAATCAAAACATCTTGGATACTAGAAGAGAGGGGAAAATTATATATTATTTTATAAAAGATGAGGAAATCAAAGACTTTTTTAATCAACTAGGATAACAACTATTTTTACTACTTTATCATGATTATATATAGGACTTATCTATGAAATTTTTTGATAAAAATTACTCACATGAAAGACTACTCGTAGCAAATCTTTAAGAAAAAAGTATAATTTAAAGCAAAGCGACCTAGGTAATGCAGGTCAAGTTAGCCAAGTTTAAAAGGGAGAAATCTGAAAGAAAATGTATCTTTGATAGTAGTCATTTATTGTGAAATATGATATATTTATTGATTAGATGGATGAATATTTCTAAAGTTAAATAAAATATGACAGATACATGCTTTTTAGTGTATCTTGTTTGTACTCAAAATATGAAGTGACTATCCAATATTTAAGATTAATAAATATTATACGATGAGATAGAATACTACAAAATGAAAGGCAACGTAATCTGATGAAGAAAGACAGATTAATTGTATTGACAGATGCTGTTCTAGCAATTATTATGACCATCTTGATTTTAGAGTTAGAAAAACCAACAACACCAAGTCTTGAAGCTTTTTGGGATTTACGGCAAAATTTCTTTGCTTGTTTTCTTTCCTTTTTCTGGTTGGGATCGTTATGGATGGCACTAAACACATTATGGGAAAAGGTTGAGAAAATTTCCTCAGAAATTATTTGGTGGAATTTGTTTCTACTCTTGGAGCGGCAGGAGTTCTCTTTGGAGAATTTCATGCCATCCAAGATACCAGTCTGAATGATGTGGTGGACCGGATCTATATAAATGTCAAGGATTTACCGTTTCAGTCCTTGGGAGCTTTAGCTAATATCCTGTCTGATGTTAAGAAGGGACTGATTCAAGACAGTCATATCTGGTCTTTCTTCCAGTCATTTTTCAAACAATATCAGTTGATAATCAGCTTAAATCAGATCTATCAGTTTGTCTATCTTTCTCTGATGGAGATCATGTCCTATCTTCACTTTGATTATTGGAAAAAACGGCTCGGTCAGGAGCTAGTATGAATAAGGAGAACAAATGAGACGTTTAAAAATGTTATGGCATATTATACAGGTTACGGGTTTTACTCGGTTTGCTCTGAGTTTTGTGACCTTTGTTTTTGGGTCAGGAGGCGTGCTTTTCCTAGTTGAACCTGCTATCACAAATTACGGAGACGGTCTTTGGTATGCTTTTGTGACTTCGACGACTGTCGGCTACGGGGATCTCCTAGCTGTGACCTTGATTGGAAGGATTACCAGTGTCTTCTTGACGATTTATGGGCTCATATTTTTTGGCTGTTTATCAGCTGTTATTATTAATTATTATACCGATTTAAATAAGGAAAGAGGAGAGGACAAATGACTGCCAATTATTCAACACGGGAATACCGTGAGAAATTATACGATGACCTTCATGTTCGATTGAGAGATACAGCGATTTTGATGTGTGCAATTTTTATTGCCTCTATCGGTCTAAATATGAATTCAACAGCTGTTATTATTGGAGCCATGTTAATTTCACCTCTCATGACACCGATTGTTGGACTGGGATTCGGTTTAGCTATTTTTGATACGCGTTTAATCAAGCAATCTCTAGAGGTTTTATTGACTCAAGTGTTGGTCAGTTTGCTTGTCTCGACTCTGTATTTCTGGATTTCTCCCTTGTCTTATGCAAGTAGCGAGTTGATCGCACGAACCTCTCCAACCATTTGGGATGTTCTCATTGCTATTGCTGGTGGGATTGCTGGTGTGATCGGTTCAAGGAAAAAAGAAGCAAACAATATCGTGCCAGGAGTAGCCATTGCTACAGCTTTGATGCCGCCTATCTGTACTGCTGGCTATGGTTTAGCTAATGGGAATGTACGATTTTTATTGGGGGCTCTCTATCTTTTCTTGATCAACTGTGTCTTTATCATGCTAGCCAACATTGTTGGAACAAGAATTTTGATGAGAAAATCTCCTTTAACTTCATTTAAAGAGCTGAGCATTAAAATGAGAATTGGCTTGATTTCTTTGATTGTATTGTTGATTCTTCCAGCTAGCTATTCGGCAGTTACTCTGACAATAGAACAAGCGCGCAAAGAAGGGATCAAACAGTTTGTAGGAAAAGAGTTCGCCAATTATACGGTTATTAATCAAGTCTACAAGTCAAGTAACAATGAATTGGTCTTGACGGTTGTTGGAGATCCGATTTCAGAAGAAGAATTAGAAACACTCCACCAAAAACAAGCCTCTTACGGTATTCAATCTGTTCAATTGAAAGTGAATCAAGTTCAGAACTCGCCAACATTAGATAGTGAAGCGACCAAGGAATTTTATGAAAACATTGACAAGTATATTGATCAAAAACTCTCTGAAAAAGATTCACAAAACGATCTCGTAAAAGAAAATGAAGCAGACAAGGATTGAGGACAATGAACTGAATCGGTTTTTACGCCGTGTTTTTCTTGTATCTTCCTCTTTCTTACTTATAGCAGGTTGTTTTTGCTTGAATAAGAAATAAATTAGAAGTTCTATCATCTAAGAAAAATGATGAAAAAAATCATTTAACTAATGGTGTGAACGTTTAGTGTTTATCAGCTCCATTCTCTGTAATTTTGGGGGTAAAATCCACACCATTTAGATAAAATTAGTTGAATTTGATTGGAAAAACGCTTTTATAAAAGCGGAGAAAAGTCTTGATATTACGCTGTTTTTAGTCCAACTGAAATTCATACTTTCCAAACCAGGTCTTACGATTTGTAAGTAAAAGAGCAAATAAAAAAGAGGAGCTTGACACTAAAGTTCCTCTTCTTTTTAAATAAACGAATCAGTTTCTTATTACATAAAAGGTAGTGAAAAAGGTAGTGATTCGATTGATTCATATCGCAATGTAGTGAAATTTCGAAATTCAAGAATTGCTTTAAATCAAGGTTTCTAAAGTCTACTGACGTGTAGTGAACCCTTATTTAACCTCTGTAAACACAACGTGTTTGCGAAGTTTTGGTGAGTATTTCTTCAATTGAAGACGGTCTGGAGTGTTACGTTTGTTTTTAGAAGTAAGGTACAAGCGTTCACCAGATTCTTTGTGTTCAAGTGTGATATTTACGCGCATGGTATCTCCCTTCTATTATTCAGCTGATGCAGCTTTAGCGATTTTACGTCCTTTGTAGTATCCTTTAAGTGATACACGGTGAGAACGTGAGTAATCTCCAGTAGTTTCGTCAAAGTTTACAGATGGAGCTGTTACTTTGTAGTGGGTACGACGTTTGTTTTTCTTCGCTTTTGAAGTGCGACGTGCAGGTACTGCCATTTTGATTTCTCCTTTTAAGATATAATTCAGTTAGGTTTGATTTTCATCAACTTTAATAGTATATCAAAACTTTTTTGTAAAGTAAAGTTACTTGACAAAAAAAAGATGAAAAAATTCTCCTGTCCGATCTAGCAGACAGGAGAAGGTGTTAAATATCAATCTCAAATGGTTCGTCAATGGTTTCTGATACGTATTTTCCGTCTTTCTTCCGTTGCTTGACACACTCTGTAAGGAGATATTCGATTTGCCCATTGACTGAACGAAAGTCGTCTTCTGCCCATGATGCGAGTGCAGCGTATAACTTTGTTGAGAGTCGAAGGGGAATCTGCTTTTTTTTAGCTTCAGCCATCTTTAGTAAAGACTTCCTGCGTTGACAATTGGTTGTGCATCATGATTACCACAGAGAACGACTAGGAGATTTGAAACCATGGCAGCTTTTCGTTCTTCGTCAAGTTCTACCAATTCTCCTTCATTGAGACGTTCTAGTGCCATTTCAACCATTCCCACAGCGCCGTCTACAATCATCTTACGGGCATCAATAATGGCAGATGCTTGTTGGCGTTGAAGCATAACAGCTGCAATTTCTGGTGCATAAGCTAGATAAGTGATACGTGCTTCAAGGATTTCCAAGCCAGCATCTTCTACGCGACTTTGGATTTCTTCACGAATACGGTTAGCTACAATTTCACTAGAGCCACGGAGACTACCTTCATCTGCTTGTCCATCCCCTGTAGTATCTACATTAGGAGACACATCGTAAGGATAGATGCGGACAATATTACGAAGGGCGCTATCACACTGCAATGAGAGATATTCTTTATAGTTATCAACGTTGAAGACTGCTTTGGCTGTATCGACAACTCTCCAAGTTACCGCAATTCCAATTTCAACAGGGTTACCTAAGCAATCGTTAATCTTTTGACGGGAATTGCTCAAAGTCATAACTTTGAGGGAAATCTGTTTCTTGCCAATTTCAAGGTTTACATCATTGCCATTTGATGATTTCATTCCTGAAAAAGGAGATTTTGTGCTAACATCACCACTTTGACCAAGTCGAGTGTGGTTTGCAGGGTTGACTGCTATGCTAAAAGGATTGACAAAGTAAAAACCAGGTTCTTTGATGGTACCTGTATAATTACCAAAGAGGGTCAAAACCAGAGCTTCCTGAGGTTTGACAACTTTTAAACCAGCATGAGCTAGAACTGAAATTAAGATTAATAAAAGACCGATAATAATTCCAAAAACGTTTTCCGAACCAGCACCCATTATAAATATAAAGATACCAAGTACGAGTGTCAATTCAATGAGAATTAATGCGAATACACCATTTGGTTTTGAATTGATTAGTTTTTCAGTCATAAGAATGACCTCCTGCTTTATGATATCTAAATGATATCACTTTAATTTATAAAGTCAAGAAATAAATGTAACATTTTTAAAGAAAATATTGCTGTATAGAATTTTCTGAAAATTCAAGAATTTTCTTCTGTTCATTGCCTTTAAAATGTGCTATAATAGTAAAAACTGAAACGGGAGGGATAAGATGACTGAATTAGATAAACGTCACCGCAGTAGCATTTATGATAGCATGGTTAAATCACCAAACCGTGCTATGCTTCGAGCGACTGGTATGACAGATAAGGACTTTGAAACACCGATTGTGGGAGTGATTTCGACTTGGGCGGAAAATACACCATGTAACATTCACTTGCATGATTTCGGGAAATTAGCTAAAGAAGGTGTCAAATCTGCAGGTGCTTGGCCTGTACAGTTTGGAACCATTACCGTAGCGGACGGGATTGCCATGGGAACGCCTGGTATGCGTTTCTCTCTAACATCTCGTGATATCATTGCGGACTCTATCGAGGCGGCGATGGGTGGTCACAACGTCGATGCCTTCGTTGCTATCGGTGGCTGCGACAAGAACATGCCTGGTTCTATGATTGCTATTGCCAACATGGATATTCCAGCTATTTTCGCCTATGGTGGTACTATTGCACCGGGAAATCTTGATGGCAAAGATATTGACTTGGTTTCTGTTTTTGAGGGAATCGGAAAATGGAACCATGGTGACATGACAGCTGAGGACGTAAAACGTCTTGAATGTAATGCCTGCCCTGGCCCTGGTGGCTGTGGTGGTATGTATACAGCTAATACCATGGCGACTGCTATCGAAGTTCTCGGTATGAGTTTGCCAGGATCTTCATCTCACCCAGCTGAATCAGCCGACAAGAAAGAAGATATCGAAGCAGCAGGACGTGCTGTTGTTAAGATGCTGGAGCTTGGACTCAAACCATCAGATATCTTGACTCGTGAAGCCTTTGAAGATGCCATCACTGTAACGATGGCTCTCGGTGGTTCTACAAACGCCACTCTTCACTTGCTTGCCATTGCCCATGCTGCTAATGTTGACTTGTCACTTGAGGACTTCAATACGATCCAAGAACGTGTGCCTCACTTGGCTGATTTGAAACCATCTGGTCAGTATGTCTTCCAAGACCTCTACGAAGTCGGTGGTGTACCTGCGGTTATGAAGTACCTGTTGGCAAATGGTTTCCTTCATGGCGACCGCATCACATGTACTGGTAAGACAGTCGCTGAAAACTTGGCTGACTTTGCAGACCTTACACCAGGTCAAAAAGTCATCATGCCACTTGAAAATCCAAAACGTGCAGACGGTCCGCTTATTATCTTGAACGGGAACCTTGCCCCTGATGGCGCGGTTGCCAAGGTATCAGGTGTTAAAGTGCGTCGTCACGTTGGACCAGCTAAGGTCTTTGACTCAGAAGAAGATGCTATTCAGGCCGTTCTGACAGATGAAATCGTTGATGGCGATGTAGTCGTTGTTCGTTTCGTTGGACCTAAGGGTGGTCCTGGTATGCCTGAGATGCTATCACTTTCATCCATGATCGTTGGTAAAGGTCAAGGAGATAAGGTTGCCCTCTTGACAGACGGACGTTTCTCTGGTGGTACTTATGGTCTGGTTGTCGGACATATCGCCCCTGAAGCTCAGGATGGTGGACCGATTGCCTACCTCCGTACAGGTGATATCGTCACGGTCGACCAAGATACCAAAGAAATTTCCATGGCCGTATCCGAAGAAGAACTTGAAAAACGCAAGGCAGCAACAACCTTGCCACCACTTTACAGCCGTGGTGTCCTCGGTAAATATGCCCATATCGTATCATCTGCTTCACGCGGGGCCGTGACGGACTTCTGGAATATGGACAAGTCAGGTAAAAAATAAATTCATACTCTTCGAAAATCTCTTCAAACCACGTCAACGTCGCCTTGCCGTACTCAAGTACAGCCTGCGGCTAGTTTCCTAGTTTGCTCTTTGATTTTCATTGAGTATCAAAAAGCAAGCCATCTTCGGCTTGCTTCTTTTTATCTTCAAAAGTGATTTGCCTGCTTAACGAGGTGGCAGTCCAAGGGCAATACGGCCGTAGCGACTGATTCGTGTAATCTTCCAGGCAGGCGACCAGGTAACTTCAACCTTGACATCTTCGATACCCTCGATTTGTTTCAGACCTGCCACAATTTCGATAGGCAAGCTTTCTGCGCAATCGCAGGCAGTATCAGTGAAGGTCATGACAATCTTGCAGAGCCCTGTTTCATCCAGATTGATTTCATAAATCAAGCCCAGATTATACACATCCAATTCCACATCTGTATCAAAAACCTTCTCTAGTTTTTCGATAATTTGGTCTTGTAAGGCCAAAGCGCGGTCATTGATTTTGATATCGTCTCTCATAACAGTCCCTCCACGTGATAAATATCCTCTATTTTCTCATAATTCTGACAATTTGGCAAGTTTTTGATGAATTTTCTGAAAAATATGATAAAATGAAGAAAATACTCAATTAAGGGGAAGTCTATGGAGCAGATTGGAAAAGTCTTTAGACAATTACGAGAGTCAAGAAATATCTCGCTGAGACAAGCAACTGGTGGACAATTTTCGCCGTCCATGTTGTCCCGATTTGAAACAGGTCAGAGTGAACTTTCGGTGGGAAAGTTTCTGTTTGCCCTAGAAAATATATCTGCGAGTGTAGAGGAAATCCTCTTTCTGGCGAGAGGTTTTCAGTATGATACAGATTCTGAGTTGAGAAAAGAAATCACAGATATCTTGGACCCAAAGAACATAGCACCTCTTGAGGATTTGTATCATAAGGAGTATCAAAAGCATGCTGATTCTCAAAACAAACAGAAACATATTCTAAATGCCATTATGATCAAGTCTTATATGAAGAGCATGGATGAAACGGTAGAGTTAACAGCAGAGGAAGGGAAAGTCCTTCATGATTACCTGTTTTCTACCGAGATTTGGGGAATCTATGAACTCAATTTGTTCTCAGTCAGTTCTCCGTTCTTGTCTGTTTCTCTTTTTACTAGATATGTACGAGAAATGGTCCGCAAATCCGATTTTCTAATGGAAATGTCTAGTAGTCGAAACCTTTTTCATACTATGCTATTGAATGGTTTTTTAGCCAGCATTGAGTGTGAAGAATTTACCAATGCCTCTTATTTTAAACGTGTCATCAAAGAGCATTTCTACAAGGAAAATGAGACCTATTTCCGAATTGTCTATTTGTGGGCTGAAGGTCTTCTTGATAGCAAGCAGGGTAGAGTCAAGGAAGGTCAGAAAAAGATGGAAGATGCTGTCCATATTTTTGAGATGCTTGGTTGTAACAAATCTGCTGAATACTACAGAAATACAACCGATTGTTTAATATCTGCAAACTAAGAAAATAATTTGAAAATTTAAGCGATAGAACTTTTGACTACTCTCAGGTCGTTACAAAAGTTCTATCGTTTCTTTGCTCATTTTGTGTGTTGCATATATTCAAAAGTTTTCCCTTTCAATTTCTAAGTGCTATACTATAGTCATACTTCATATAGGGATTATAACAAGAAGGGAGATTACCTATGAAACTATTGTTTAGAAATCAAGCTTATCGACTCTTGACTTTGTCGCGCTTCTTCAATGCCTTTGGTGCTTCGATTTTTAACCTGGTATTTATCGTTTATGCATCGACCTTGCCACAAGCCTCTTTTGCTGTTGCTATGGCGAATATTGTCATGATTCTTCCGACTCTCTTTACAGTTTTTGTAGGGATTCGGGCAGATTACACAAGGGACAAGGTCAAATGGATGGTCTATAGCGGTTTGTTTCAGGCGGTTTTATTTTTTCTGGCAGCCCTAGTTGTTCAGCAAGCTAGTCTCTTTGCCTTTTCTAGCCTGTGTTTGATCAATGTCATCAGTGATGTGATCAGTGATTTTGCAGGTGGTTTGCGCATGCCTCTTATTAAGGAAAAAGTGGCTGAAAATGATTTGATGGAGGCTTATTCTTTTTCCCAGTTTATCACCTATATTTCAGCTATTGGTGGTCAAGCTTTTGGAGTCTGGCTTTTAGGTCTATCGGTCAACAATTTTTCCCTTGTTGCGGGAATCAATGCCTGCTTTTTCCTAGTATCAGCCTTTATTCTCTTTTTAGGAAAAAGCAAATTAAGCCTGTCAATGTCATCTGCTGATGGTGAAAAACTAAAAAATGAGAAGCTTTCTATCAAAGACCAGTTCCTAACAATTTACCGAAATTTACGTCTCGTTTTTCTTAAAGGTGGACAGAAAAACTTTGGTTTCATGATCTTTGCTGTCTTGCTTATCAATGCCTTGGGTGGGGCTTTAGGAAGCATCTATAACATCTTCTTTTTGAGCCATTCACTCTTGAATTTTTCTTACACAGAGGCACTATTTATCAATCAAGCCTGTGTTTTAGTAGCAGTCATCATCAGTAGCCTCACGGGCAATGATTATTTTGGGAAGGAGTCTTTGCCTAGATTGATGATGTGGGCGACCGTAGGACTCAGTCTAGTTGGTCTAGCTAACGTATTTAATCAAGTCGTGCTTGGTTTACTATTTCTCTTTTTAACTCTGTATGTGTCTGGTAAAGTTCAACCAAAGATTAGTGCCATGCTCATGAAAAATCTAGATCCAGAGGTTCTAGCTCGTACCAGTAATTTTTTGGGTTTATTGTTTACCTTATCCATACCTGTGGGAACAGCTTGTTTTTCACTTATAGCTGTATGGAATATACAGTTGACTTGGATGCTATTTGTTGGTCTTTCCTTACTAGCTATTCTTTTGACAGTTATTAATCTCAAAAATGATATCTAAATCCTAATTTTTTTCTCACTGTTTTAATCCCTTTATTTATGGTAAAATAAGACTATTAAGTTTAAAGAGGATTCCCTATGAAATTACAAAAACCAAAAGGAACGCAGGATATTTTACCTGCTGAGTCTGCTAAGTGGCAGTACGTTGAGGGCTTTGCCCGTGAAATTTTCAAGCGTTATAACTATGCAGAAGTGCGCACGCCTATTTTTGAGCATTACGAGGTCATCAGCCGTTCTGTCGGGGACACAACTGATATCGTAACCAAGGAAATGTACGACTTTTACGACAAGGGAGACCGCCATATTACCCTTCGTCCTGAAGGAACTGCGCCCGTTGTCCGTTCTTATGTGGAAAATAAACTCTTCGCCCCAGAGGTGCAAAAGCCAAGTAAGTTCTATTACATGGGCCCAATGTTCCGTTATGAGCGTCCACAGGCAGGTCGTTTGCGTCAGTTCCACCAGATCGGTGTTGAGTGCTTTGGTTCTAGCAATCCAGCTACCGATGTGGAAACCATCGCTATGGCAGCCCATTTCTTGAAAGAAATCGGCATTAAAGGTGTGAAATTGCATCTCAACACTCTGGGAAATCCTGAGAGCCGTGCGGCTTACCGTCAAGCCTTGATTGACTATTTGACACCGCTCAAGGAGACCTTGTCTAAGGATAGCCAACGTCGTTTGGAGGAAAATCCTCTTCGTGTCTTGGACTCTAAAGAGAAAGAAGACAAGGTGGCAGTGGAGAATGCGCCGTCTATCTTGGATTTCCTTGATGAAGAAAGCCAAGCTCACTTTGATGCTGTGCGTCAGATGTTGGAAAATCTGGGTGTAGACTATATCATCGATACCAATATGGTGCGTGGTCTGGACTACTACAACCACACCATTTTCGAGTTTATCACTGAGATCGAGGGCAATGACTTGACCGTCTGTGCGGGTGGTCGCTACGATGGTTTGGTTGCCTACTTTGGTGGCCCTGAAACTGCTGGATTTGGTTTTGGACTTGGTGTAGAACGTCTACTTCTCATCCTTGAAAAGCAAGGGGTGGCCCTCCCTATCGAGAATGCCCTAGATGTCTATATCGCAGTCTTGGGAGAAGGCGCAAATGTTAAGGCCTTGGGATTGGTACAAGCCCTTCGCCAACAAGGATTCAAAGCAGAGCGTGACTATCTCAACCGTAAACTCAAAGCTCAGTTTAAGTCAGCCGATGTCTTTGCGGCTAAGACTCTCATTACTTTAGGCGAGAGTGAAGTCGAAAGCGGACAAGTGACAGTTAAGAACAACCAAACTCGAGAAGAAGTGGAAGTTACGCTCGATACAATCAGCCAAAATTTCTCTCAAGTCTTTGAAAAATTAGGATTTTAATGACAGATAAACTGGTCGGGATCTTATTCCTGACCCTCTTTTTCCTAGGATCAACATTGCTCTTGCTTGCTCAAAAATATCTTTATAAAACCATTACTACCGTTTCTATTTTTGCAAGAGGAATTCACTGATTAGCCCTTTTAGTTGCGACTGTATTCCACATTTTTATCAAAATGATGTGAATAACAATGCTAAGTCTTCATTTCAAATAGGAGTCTTTTATGAAACTACTTAAAAATCTTGGCTGGTTTCTTCTAGCTATTCTATCCTTTTACTTTGGCTATGGTCTGATTCAGAGTATGGCTTTATCAGCGCTTGACCTAGGGGCTTCGATCTTTGGAGTCTTGCCACTCTATATCGTCCTGTCAGGGGCCTATGTTTATGGAGTTTACAGATGGTATCAGACAGAAAAGGTTAGCATCCAGACAACAGCTTTTAATCGTTATATCTGGTTGCCAACCCTAGTTTTGCTAGTGGCGATTATAGCCCAGTTCTTTTTGCCAGAAGATCCGTCGGTCAATCAACAAATCGTATCACAATTGACAGTTGCTCAGCCTGTCTTTGGTTTCTTTATGGTGGTAGTCTTTGCTCCTCTGACGGAAGAACTCATCTTTAGAGGGATGCTGGCGCGCTATCTCTTTCCTGAGCAGAACAACAGCAAACAGACAGCTCTGTTTCTCCTCGTATCGAGTGTGCTTTTTGCCTTGATTCATTTTCCAGGGACTTTGCAACAGTTTTTAGTTTATGCTAGTCTGGGATTGAGTTTGGGTCTGGCTTATGTGAGTCGAAAAGGTCTTCTTTACAGCATTTCTCTCCACGCTTTGAATAATTTAATCGGCTTTTTGATGATACTCATGCTATAATAGAGTCAGGAGGTCACATGAAACGAGTAATTTTATTAGCAGTGATACAGGCGGTCGTTCTCTTCTTTATCATCGGGGCACTTGCCTATGCCTTTAAAGGCGACTTCTTTTACAACTATCTAGCGGTTGTCTTTGCGCCTATTGCAGGTGTCTTGCGTTTTGCGACAGCTTATGCGACGGAGATTGTTCTACCTAAAAAGGCAGCTGAGATTGCTGAAAAGCGTAAAAAAGGTTAAGAATCATAATCAGAGAATCCGATGACGTTTTCATCGGATTTTTTGTCTGTTCGTTTTGATTTCTAAAGACAATCAAACTTTTCTGCTGATTTTCATGAAGAGCCTGCGCTTTTATGGTAAAATAGTAACAGAATAAAAGAGGAGAGAAAATATGAAACGTAGTATGTATGCTGGTCGTGTTCGTGAGGAGCACATCGGACAAGAAATTACTTTGAAAGGATGGGTTGGCCGTCGTCGTGACTTGGGTGGTTTAATCTTTATCGACCTTCGTGACCGTGAAGGAATCATGCAGTTGGTTATCAACCCTGAAAAAGTTTCAGCAGAAGTTATGGCAACAGCTGAAAGCCTTCGTAGCGAATTTGTCATCGAGGTGACTGGACAAGTTGCTGCGCGTGAGCAAGCCAATGATAAGTTGCCAACGGGTGCAGTTGAGTTGAACGTGACAGCTCTGGCAGTGCTGAATACAGCTAAAACAACACCTTTTGAGATTAAAGATGGGATTGAGGCCAATGACGATACACGTTTGCGTTACCGTTACCTTGACCTTCGTCGTCCAGAAATGCTAGAAAACCTTAAGCTTCGTGCTAAGGTGACTCACTCTATCCGTAATTACTTGGATGAGTTGGAGTTTATCGATGTGGAGACGCCATTCCTTTCTAAATCAACGCCAGAAGGGGCGCGTGACTATTTGGTGCCATCTCGTGTCAATAAAGGGCATTTCTACGCTCTTCCTCAAAGTCCACAAATCACTAAGCAACTCTTGATGAATGCTGGGTTTGACCGTTACTACCAAATCGTTAAATGTTTCCGTGACGAGGACTTGCGTGGTGACCGTCAGCCTGAGTTCACCCAGGTCGACTTAGAAACGTCTTTCCTTACGGAGCAAGAAATCCAAGATATTACAGAAGGCTTGATTGCGCGCGTGATGAAGGAAACAAAAGGAATTGAAGTAACCCTTCCCTTCCCTCGTATGAAGTATGACGATGCTATGGCCCTTTACGGTTCTGACAAGCCAGATACACGTTTTGACATGTTGCTTCAGGACTTGACAGAAGTTGTCAAGGGTGTTGATTTCAAAGTCTTTTCAGAAGCTCCTGCTGTAAAAGCCATTGTGGTTAAAGGAGCAGCAGATAACTATTCACGTAAAGACATTGACAAGATGACCGAAGTAGCCAAACAGTACGGTGCCAAAGGTCTTGCTTGGGTCAAGGTAGTTGATGGAGAATTAAACGGACCGGTTGCCAAGTTCTTGACTGGGATCCAAGCAGACTTGACTGCAGCGCTTGGTCTTGAAGACAAGGATTTGGTTCTCTTTGTGGCGGATACGCTTGAAGTGGCGAATGCAACCCTTGGTGCCCTTCGTGGTCGTATTGCTAAAGAGCTTGGCTTGATTGATAGCGATAAATTCAATTTCCTTTGGGTGGTTGATTGGCCAATGTTTGAATGGTCTGAAGAAGAAGACCGCTACATGAGCGCCCACCATCCGTTTACCCTTCCACAGGAAGAAACAGCTCACGAATTAGAAGGTGATTTGGCTAAGGTTCGTGCCATTGCCTACGATATCGTTTTGAACGGCTATGAGCTTGGTGGTGGTAGTCTTCGTATCAACCAAAAAGACCTTCAAGAACGTATGTTCAAAGCACTTGGTTTCTCAGCTGAGGAAGCAAATGACCAGTTTGGTTTCCTTCTTGAAGCCATGGACTATGGATTCCCACCACACGGTGGTCTGGCTATCGGTCTTGACCGTTTTGTGATGCTCTTAGCAGGAGAAGAAAATATTCGTGAAGTCATTGCCTTTCCTAAGAACAATAAGGCAACCGATCCAATGACACAAGCTCCATCAACAGTCGCTCTCAAACAACTAGAGGAACTCAGCTTACAAGTAGAAGAAGATGAAACAAGCAAAACGAATTAAGCGGTGGCGCTATTATCTGCGCCGCTTTGCTTATCAGATAAAAATCTTACGAGTTTTACAAAGTATCTCTCGGGAAAAATATGATGAGAAAGTATCGGCTTCTCTGGTTTATGGCTTTTTGTCAGCAGTAGCAGTCAATTTCTTTTTTCAACCAGGGCACGTTTACTCCAGTGGCGCGACGGGTCTGGCACAGATTATCTCTGCCTTGAGTAATCACTGGTTTGGTTTTTACATTCCGATATCGCTAACCTTTTATGCTATCAATTTTCCGTTGATGATTTTGGCTTGGTATCAGATTGGGCATAAGTTTACAATCTTTACCTTTATCACAGTATCCATGAGTTCCCTCTTTATCCAGCTTGTGCCAGTTGTGACCTTGACAGAGGATCCCATCATCAATGCCCTTTTTGGGGGCGTTGTCATGGGCTTGGGGATTGGTTTTGCGCTCCGTAACAATATTTCAAGCGGAGGTACAGATATCGTCAGTTTGACCATTCGAAAGAAAACGGGTAAGAATGTCGGTAGTATTTCTTTCCTGGTAAATGGAACCATCATGCTGATAGCAGGTTTGACCTTTGGTTGGAAATATGCCCTCTACTCCATGATTACCATCTTTGTCTCCAGTCGTGTGACGGACGCGGTCTTTACAAAGCAGAAACGCATGCAGGCCATGATTGTGACCAATAATCCTGACAAGGTAATCGAAAAAATCCATAAAAAATTGCACCGAGGCGCTACCATGATCCACGATGCAGAAGGAACCTATAATCATGAGAGAAAAGCAGTTTTGATTACTGTTATCACGCGAGCAGAGTTTAATGATTTTAAACACATTATGAAACAGGTCGATCCGACAGCCTTTGTCTCTGTATCCGAAAATGTCCACATCCTAGGACGATTCGTAGAAACAGACAATTAATAATACTCAAAAGACCAGCCTTGGAGCTGGTCTTTATTTTTCAATAATTTTGTGCCCAATCAACTGGCGGTAACAAATTTGTTTATTGTTTTTGGCATCGTTGATTATCTGGAGAATGGTTTCAAAGGAAACACGTCCAAGTTCCAAGCTATTGATATCAACATAGGCTGCCAAGTTCAGTTTAGGGTTGACCGAGTCAAAGCTGAGGACAGGGACATCCAGTTGGTGTTTTGCGATGTAATCACAGACCCCTGCAGCAAGAAGGCTATCAATAGTAATAATAGCATCAATATTTGGATCATGTTCGAAGAGAAGTTTACTAAAGCGATAACCATTATCTTCAAGAAATTCGGTCGCAAAGTAGGTCAGATTTGGATCAATAGGAAGTTGGTATTGTTTAAGAGCTAACTCATAACCCATTAGACGATCTTGTGTTACGAAAAGTTTTTTGGTTCCTCCGATAAAAGCAATTCGCTTGCATCCTTTTTTGATGAAATACTCTGTCGCATCAAAGCCCGCTTGGACATTGTCATTATCAACAAGAGGGATAAAGGGTGAAGTAGATTTTCCGAGAATGAGGAAAGGGAACTGCTCATCGGCTACTAGTTTGACCAGAGGATCCTCTTCCTCAGCGTAGAGGAAAATCAAACCGTCAACACGCTTGCCATAAACCATCTGAGAAATAGCTTTGAGCCGCTCTTTTGCATCTTTCCCCGTTGCAATCTGAATAGCATAGTGGTTTTCAGACGCGACTTGGGCGATACCACGAAGGACAGATGGGAAGAAAGGATTTTGGTAAAAGGCATCCGAGTCATCAGGAAGCACCAGGCCGATAACCTGAGTATAGCTACTTACCAAGCTACGAGCATTGAGGTTGGGATGGTAGTTGAGCTCCTTCATCGCCTTGCGAACTCGTTTTTTGGTTTCATCACTAATCGTTGATTTGTTTTGAATAACGCGGGTAACAGTTGAAGGTGAGACACCTGCTGCCTTGGCCACGTCTTTAATCGTAACGGGCATAAAAATCTCCTATTTATGATAATCTGGATCACGGAAGTGTGTCTTGTAAAAAATGGTGACCAGATAAAGAACAAAAAGAATGTTTTGTACAGTGATAAGGGTTGCCATATTTTGGCCAAAAAGTCCCAAAATAAGCGTAATCAGAGTGGGTAATCCTAAACAGTTCAAGATAAAATGGTAGCACTCTTTAAAGGTCCTAAATGAAAAGAGGCGTGATTTTTTGGTGATATAAAGGAGGAGACTAGCTCCAAGAGAGACAATGAAGAAATTCAATCCAAAGAGGAAGCTAGCACCAAGGACGAGAAAGAGACTGATATAGACCCGATTTTGTTGGTACCAATCTTTAGAAATGGCTTGGGTTAGATCTTCCTTACTCTGGAAACTCTCCGTTTGAATCGCGTGGTAGCGAATGCGAGTTAGTTCCTTACTTTCCTTACTGATGACGAGTTCTTCCGTATCAAAATGAAGTTGCAAGTCCTTTGGCAATTCTTTGTTTTGGCTTGGGCCAATTAAAAGAGAAGGCTGCTGATTTTTAGTTCCAGCATAGCTCAGTTTTCCATCTATTATCTGCGCATTCTCCGACAAATCCATGATCGCTTCATCTGTCAGGGGTGTGTAGACATTATCGATAAACGTATCCAGTGGATACGTTTCCTGTGAGCTGTTTTGAATGGCAATTGGAACCATAGACAAGCTGATGAGGAAAATGCTAGTAAAGAGGAGTTGAAACCAGTTGAGTCCAAAACGTTTTGACAGGGGCTTACGAAATCCCCAAATACTTGAAAAATATGAAAATGGATATGGAAGCATAGGCATCTTTCTAAAAGTGTTTTCTATATGAGTATTATTATATAGAGAAATGTGCTTTATTTCAAGTCTAGGAGACAAATTGCTTGCTTCAAGAATAGTTTTATAGTCACAAGCTCTAATACTCAATGAAAATCAAAGAGCAAACTAGGAAGCTAGCCGCAGGTTGCTCAAAGCACTGCTTTGAGGTTGTAGATAAGACTGACGAAGTCAGTTACATATATCTACGGCAAGGCGAAGCTGACGTGGTTTGAATTTGATTTTCGAAGAGTATAAAATGAAAAAGGGTGGCGGGGATAAATTATCCCTTGTCGCCACCACTTGTAAGTCCTGAAACAAAGTTCTTTTGTAGGAAGAAGAAGAGAATACAGATTGGAAGGGCGATGAGGATAGCACCTGCTGAGAAGTAGGCAATCTTCAAGTTTTTCACATTGCTGACAAAGGTCTGTAGACCAACGGCAACTGTAAAGTATTCTTTCTCACGAAGCAAGAAACTAGAGAGGATATAGTCTCCGAAAGGTCCCATGAAGGCCCAGAGCGCTTGTACTGCAACCATTGGGCGAACGAGTGGGAGAACAATTTGCCAGAAGCGACGGAAGTGTCCTGCACCATCTAGTTTTGCTGATTCATCAAGAGACATCGGTACTGTGTCGAAGTAGCCTTTCATCAACCAAGCATTCATCGGGATACCACCACCGACATATAGGAAGATGAGGAACCAGCTTTGGTTAAGGGCATTCAACATAAGGGCCATAACGAAGAAGGCTGTCAAAGCGGCCATAGTTGGCACCATTTGGATAATCAAGAAGAAGACCAAACTTTGTTTACGAGCCAAGAAGTTGTAACGGCTGTAGGCATAACCAGCAAGTACGATGATACTTGTTTGAACAGCCATTGTAATCAAGGCGATAATCAAAGTGTTGAGGTACCAAGTGCCGTACAAGGTTTCAGTGAAGAGCCCTTGGAAGTTGGCAAAGCTAAAGTCGACGTTAGCATCTAGTTTAAAAGCTACGACGTTACCAGTCTTGAAGGCTGACATAATAGTAATCAAAAGTGGATAGATAATCACGATTGAAAGACCAATCAAGTAGAGGTAAGTGAGGGTTTGAGTCAGTCTACGTTTGAGTTTGATTGAGTTATTCATCTTAGACGTCCTCCATATCAAATGCGTGTAGTTTCTTGAATGCGATCATAGAGATAGAGATGACAATGATAGAGATGATCAAGGTAACAGCTGCCGCCATAGAGTATTGAGGAGATGTACCTGTTGTCAAGCGATAAATCCATGAGATCAAGATATCAGTTGAACCGGCTCCACCACCAACGCTACCAGGACCTCCGCCGTTGAAGAGGTACATGATAGAGAAGTTGTTAAAGTTGAAGGTGTATTGGCTGATCAATGTTGGTGCTGCAACAGCCAAAATCATAGGGAAAGTGATGTTGCGGAATTTTTGCCAAGCATTGGCACCATCGATATAAGCCGCTTCGTAGAGGTCGTTAGGAATTGACTGCAAGATACCCAAAGTCAAAACGTAGATGTATGGGAATCCTAGCCAACCTTGCATCATAATCAAGGCAATCTTCGTCCAAGTTGGGTCTGTTTTCCAAGGGATAAGAGCACCGTCAAGGAAAGGAAGAACCTTAGCCAAGATAGGCAATACTTGAGTGTTGATCGCTCCGACACTATCGTTAAACATGTTTGAGAATGTCAAGATAGTGATGAAGGCTGGAACAGCCCAAGGAAGAAGGAAAATAACACCAAAGATACGTTTTCCTTTGATAAATGGTTGGTTAGCAATGATAGCTGTGAAGATACCAATCACAATCTGCAAAGTAGAAGCAGACAAGGCCCAGATGATGGTCCAAGAAAGAACCGCACCGAAGGCTGAACGGAAGGTACTTAAGCTCCAGATGTTTGTAAAGTTCGTCAAGCCAACCCAGTCCAACAATTTGTTTGGTGGCAAGTGTTGGAAGTCATAGTTGGTAAAGGCAATCATCAAGGTTACGATAACTGGGAAGATAATCGCAAATGTCATTGCTACATACGATGGGATAATCAAAAGGTATGGGAATCCATTCTCATAAATACCTTTGATCATATCTTTAAAAGTCCGTGGGACAGGAATTCCATTGTTAATACGTTTTGCGATTGTATGTGCATCTTTAATATTTGAGAAATAAAAGAGCACATAAACGACTACAAAGATTAAATGGAAGGCACCACGAATCAACATAAAGAGGGAATTATCACGACCTGGCTTGTCACCAAGAGTGATCAAATTGTGCAATTCAGGGGCTGCAAGTGCTAGGAAATAAAGAACAAATACGATAGTGACACCAAGGAAGATAAAACCTTTGGCCTTTTGTTTATTGTAAATCTGTCCTAACCCAGGAATCACTGAAAGCAAGGCTGCTTTGCTAGGTTGTTGGTTTTCCATGAATACTCCTTTCATAGGATACGAGATTGAAGTTTGTCTCCAATTACTAGATAGGCAACTGCAATCATTCGTAAATTTATAAAATCAAAGGGGGATCTGTATTCTCCCCCCTTGTAACGAATTCAATTATTCACCAAATTTTTGTTTGATTGTTTCTTTGATCAATGTTACAGCATCGTTAGCAGCTGTCTTAGCATCTTTTTTACCACTTACAGCGTCAAAGAGCATTGTTTTAGCTGGATCCCAAACTGCTGACATTTGAGAAATGTTTGGCATTGGTTGAGCGTTCTTGAACTGTTTGATAACAGCTGTTGTCAACTCATCGTTTTTACCTTCAGCGTATGAACGAGCTTCAGTGTTAGCTGGGATTTCGTTAGTTGCATCGTAGAATGCTTTTTGTTGTTCAGTTGAAACAAGGAAGTCTACAAATTTTTGTGCAGCTTCAAGGTTCTTAGTGCTTGATGGGATGATCCAAGCTTTACCACCACCGAATGGTGTGTATTCTTTACCATTTGGAAGAGTTGGAATAGTAGCAACACCGTAGTTTACTTTAGCATCTTTGAATGCTTGAGCTTTCCAAGGTCCATCGATGATAGCAGCTGTTTTACCTTCTTGGAATTGAGTTTGGATCAAGTTTGCAGCACCTTCAGTATCTTGCATACCTTTAGGCCATTTTTCATACCAAGATTTAGCGTAGTTGACACCAGTGATAGAACCGTCGTTTGCAAGACCGATGTCTTTAGCGTCTTTACCGTTTTGTCCGAATACGTAACCACCGTTACCAGCAAGGAGTCCGTATGCGTAGTAGAAGTTTGTCCAGTCAGCTAGGAATGCAGTAGTTTTGCCATCTTCACCAGCGAAAGCGTATTTGCTGTCTTTAGCAAGTTCTTCTAATTCAGCAAAAGTTTTTGGAGCTTCTTTAAGCAAGTCTTTGTTGTAGTACATAACAAGTGACTCGATAACGGCAGGAGCACCGTAAACTTTACCGTCAGCAGCTGTTACAAGAGATTTAGTTTTATCATCTGTTTTAGCGCCGTCGCTCAAAGTAACTTCTGAAAGTTGTCCGTCAGTACCAAGGCTACCTACACGGTCGTATGGAGCCATCATAACGTCAGCAGCTTGACCTGATTGGTTGTCAAGTGAAAGTTTGTCAAGTCCACCAAGTTGGTCACCTGATTTGATGTTAACTTTTGTACCTGATTCTTTTTCATAAGCTGCAGCAACTTTTTCAGCGTAGGCTTTGTATTGGTCTTCAACGTAGAAAGTGATTTCTTTTGCTTCAGATGAGCTAGTATCAGCTGCTTTATCAGCAGTTTTGCTTCCGCAAGCTACCAAAAGTAAGCTAGCAAGAGTAGCAGTTCCGAGCACAGCAGCGCTCTTCATGAATTTAGATGACATAGTGTATTCCTCCTAAAGAATAACAAAAATAATTTAATGAGAAAACGCAAACGTTTTCTTTTACGAACTTAGTATAGCACAAATAGAAAACGGTTGCAAGTTTTTTTAGCAAAAATTTTAAAAAAATTTTAAGGTTTCAAACATTTATTAAAGCCTATATATAGGAAAGAACTTAAAATGTTTGTTTTTTTGAATTGAAAATATATTAGGAAAACGATTGCGTAAATTCGGCTCGGTTTTTCAGAAAATAGAGCAGATATTGGGAATGAATTATCTTAAATCAGAAAATCTATAAAATTTTTTCGCTTATTTCATAAAATATCAGTGGCAACAAGTTTTGTTTGATTAAAATAATTCAAAAAAATTTTTTAAAAACGCTTGCATTTGTTTTTGAAATGCGTTATACTTAAATTAACGCAAACGTTTGCGCCTTGATTGCGCAACGTTTTATAACAAACACATGAGGTGCTATTATGAAAAAACGTCAAAGTGGTGTGTTGATGCACATCTCTTCTCTGCCAGGAGCATACGGGATTGGATCATTTGGCCAAACTGCCTATGATTTCGTCGATTTCTTGGTTCGTACGAAGCAACGTTATTGGCAGATTCTCCCTCTTGGGACAACAAGCTATGGAGATTCTCCATACCAATCATTCTCGGCCTTTGCTGGAAATACGCATTTTATCGACCTTGATATCTTGGTAGAGCAAGGCTTGCTCGAAGCCAGTGATCTTAAAGGTGTTGACTTTGGTAGCGATGCATCTGAAGTTGACTATGCGAAGATTTATTATGCACGTCGTCCGCTTTTAGAAAAAGCAGTTAAACGCTTCTTGGAAGTAGGAGATGTCAAAGATTTTGAGAAGTTCGCTAAAGACAACCAATCATGGCTCGAACTCTTCGCAGAATATATGGCTATCAAAGAGCATTTTGACAATCTTGCTTGGACAGAATGGCCAGATGCAGATGCTCGTGCTCGTAAAGCTTCAGCACTTGAAAGCTACCGTGAGAAATTGGCAGACAAGTTGGTTTACCACCGTGTGACTCAATACTTCTTCTTCCAACAATGGTTGAAATTGAAAGCCTATGCTAACGATAACCACATCGAAATTGTTGGGGACATGCCTATCTACGTAGCGGAAGATTCAAGCGACATGTGGGCAAATCCACATCTCTTTAAGACAGATGCCAATGGTAAAGCAACTTGTATCGCAGGATGCCCACCAGATGAGTTTTCTGCCACTGGTCAGCTTTGGGGGAACCCAATCTATGACTGGAAAGCAATGGACAAAGACGGTTACAAATGGTGGATTGAACGTTTGCGCGAAAGCTTCAAGATCTACGATATCGTTCGTATCGACCACTTCCGCGGGTTCGAATCTTACTGGGAAATTCCTGCTGGTTCCGATACAGCAGCACCTGGTAAATGGGTGAAAGGTCCTGGCTACAAACTTTTTGCAGCCGTTAAGAAAAAACTTGGTGAGCTAAACATCATCGCAGAAGACCTTGGTTTCATGACAGATGAAGTGATTGAGTTACGCGAACGTACTGGCTTCCCAGGAATGAAGATTCTTCAGTTTGCCTTCAACCCAGAAGACGAAAGTATCGATAGCCCACACTTGGCGCCTGCCAACTCTGTTATGTACACAGGAACACACGATAATAATACGGTTCTTGGTTGGTACCGTAACGAGATCGATGATGCGACACGTGAGTACATGGCTCGCTACACTAACCGTAAAGAATACGAAACAGTGCCACACGCTATGCTTCGTACAGTATTTTCATCCGTTAGCTTCATGGCTATTGCAACCATGCAAGACTTGCTAGAACTAGATGAGTCAGCTCGTATGAACTTCCCATCTACTCTTGGTGGAAACTGGTCATGGCGTATGACAGCAGATCAATTGACACCAGCTGTTGAAGAAACTTTGCTTGACTTGACTACAATTTATCGCCGAATTAATGAAAATTTGGTAGAATTAAAGAAATAAGACAATATCAGGAGACACATAAACATGTTACCATTAAACGAATTTGTACAAAAACGTTACAATAAAACCATTGCAGAATGTAGCAATGAAGAACTTTACCTTGCTCTTCTTAACTACAGCAAGCTTGCTAGCAGCCAAAAACCAGTCAACACTGGTAAGAAAAAAGTTTACTACATCTCAGCTGAGTTCTTGATCGGTAAACTCTTGTCAAACAACTTGATTAACCTTGGTCTTTACGACGATGTGAAAAAAGAACTTGCAGCTGCAGGTAAAGAGTTGATCGAAATCGAAGAAGTAGAATTGGAACCATCACTTGGTAACGGTGGTTTGGGACGTTTGGCAGCCTGCTTTATCGACTCAATCGCTACACTTGGTTTGAATGGTGACGGTGTTGGATTGAACTACCACTTCGGTCTTTTCCAACAAGTTCTTAAAAACAACCAACAAGAAACGATTCCTAACGCTTGGTTGACTGAGCAAAACTGGTTGGTACGCTCAAGCCGTAGCTACCAAGTGCCATTTGCACACTTCACATTGACATCTACTCTTTACGATATCGATGTACCTGGTTACAAGACAGCTACTAAAAACCGCTTGCGTTTGTTTGACTTGGATTCAGTTGATTCTTCTATCATCGAAGATGGTATCAGCTTTGACAAGACAGACATCGCTCGCAACTTGACTCTTTTCCTTTACCCAGATGATAGTGACCGTCAAGGTGAATTGCTCCGTATCTTCCAACAATACTTCATGGTTTCAAACGGTGCGCAATTGATCATCGATGAAGCAATCGAAAAAGGAAGCAACTTGCATGACCTTGCGGACTACGCAGTTGTACAAATCAACGATACTCATCCATCAATGGTGATCCCTGAATTGATCCGTCTTTTGACTGAACGTGGTATCGAACTTGATGAAGCAATCTCTATCGTTCGTAGCATGACTGCCTACACGAACCACACCATCCTTGCTGAAGCCCTTGAAAAATGGCCTCTTGAATTTTTGGAAGAAGTGGTTCCTCACTTGGTACCAATCATCGAAGAATTGGACCGTCGTGTGAAGGCAGAATACAAAGATCCAGCTGTTCAAATCATCGACGAGAGCGGACGTGTTCACATGGCTCACATGGATATCCACTATGGATACAGCGTAAACGGGGTTGCGGCTCTCCACACTGAAATCTTGAAGAACTCAGAGTTGAAAGCTTTCTACGACCTTTACCCAGAAAAATTCAACAACAAAACAAACGGTATCACATTCCGTCGTTGGCTCATGCATGCCAACCCAAGACTGTCTCACTACTTGGATGAGATTATTGGAGAAGGTTGGTATCATGAAGCAGATGAGCTTGAAAAACTCTTGTCATACGAAGACAAGGCTGCTGTCAAAGAAAAATTGGAAAGCATCAAAGCTCACAATAAACGTAAATTGGCTCGCCACTTGAAAGAACACCAAGGTGTGGAAATCAATACAAACTCTATCTTTGATATCCAAATCAAACGTCTTCACGAGTACAAACGCCAACAAATGAACGCTTTGTATGTGATCCACAAATACCTTGATATCAAGGCTGGTAACATCCCAGCTCGTCCAATTACAGTCTTCTTTGGTGGTAAAGCAGCTCCTGCCTACACAATCGCTCAAGACATCATTCACTTGATCCTTTGCTTGTCAGAAGTGATTGCTAACGATCCAGCAGTAGCTCCACACTTGCAAGTCGTAATGGTTGAAAACTACAATGTTACTGCAGCAAGCTTCCTTATCCCAGCATGTGACATCTCAGAACAAATCTCACTTGCTTCTAAAGAAGCTTCAGGTACTGGTAACATGAAATTCATGTTGAACGGAGCTTTGACTCTTGGTACTATGGACGGAGCTAACGTGGAAATCGCTGAATTGGTTGGTGACGAAAACATCTACATCTTTGGTGAAGATTCAGAAACTGTTATCGACCTTTACGCAAAAGCAGCATACAAATCAAGCGAATTCTATGCTCGTGAAGCTATCAAACCATTGGTTGACTTCATCGTGAGTGACGCTGTTCTTGCAGTAGGTAAGAAAGAACGCTTGGAACGTCTTTACAATGAATTGATCAACAAAGACTGGTTCATGACTCTCCTTGACTTGGAAGACTACATCAAGGTCAAAGAGCAAATGCTTGCTGACTACGAAAACCGTGACGCATGGTTAGACAAAGTTATCGTCAACATTGCCAAAGCAGGATTCTTCTCATCTGACCGTACAATCGCTCAGTATAATGAAGATATCTGGCACTTGAACTAAGATTTTTTGCAACAGATTATAAAAAGCGCATCTAAAAAGATGCGTTTTTTTATCTTTAAAATATTTCACCCTATTTTCCCAACCAAAATCTCTGCTTCGATGGTAATCTCTGTCAGTTGATTCCAGTCAATCATGGTATGGTCAACGTGAAAGAGTAAGGGTGTCATGGTAAGCAGGGCTTGGCGTTGCTCCGCTGTGATAGGTTTCGTTAGGGAAGCTATTTGGCTAGATTGGATGCTGAAATGTTCCTGGAAATGATTTTTGATATCTTGGTTGGAATAATCCTTCTTTGTCAGCTGGTCCTGCACCATTTGACGGATTTCTTTGAGGTGATTTTCAGTCGGTATGACCTTAATCAAGATGCCATTTTTGGATAAAACGCGGCGAAATTCTCCATAGTTGGCAGGCGAAAAGATATCAAGCAGGATATCCATGCTGGCGTCTTTTATAGGAAGGCGAGCCAGGTCACCAACAAACCAGTTGACTGCCCAGTTGGGTTCACTCTTGGCAGCAATTTGAACGGAATCTTTGGAAATATCAAAGGCGTAAAAGGTTTTGTCAGAGTGTGTTTCTTGGAGTTTACGAGAGTAGAATCCTTCGCCACAACCGATGTCCAAGACAGTTTTTGCAGATGATTTAGTCGCTAGTAGGTCAGAAATGCCTTCTAAGATAGCCTGATAAAAACCAGCCTCTAGGATTTGTTGGCGGTTTTGGAAATTTTCCTTGTCGTAGTTGGCAGATTGCTTGATTTGAGGAGCCAGATTGACATAGCCAAATTTTGCCAAGTCAAAAGAATGGCGATTGCTACACTTGAGACTAGTTTCGATCAAGGTCAGATTTTCTTGGCAGATGGGGCAGGAAAATGCAGTTGCGGTAGCAAAGCGCTGGAGTTTTGGTTTGAGGTTTGTATTCATAGTTTTAGTCTAGCAAAAAAAGGACTGGATGGCAAATGCCTCCAGTCTGCTTTTTAATATGTAAGGACGAAGTATTTCTTCTTCCCGCGGCGGATAACAGTCAGTTCGTTTTCTAACTTATCTGCGTCACTCAAGACATAGTCAAGGTCTTGGATGCGGTCGCCATTGACGTAGATGGCTCCGTTTTGGACATCTTCACGGGCTTGGCGTTTTGAGTTAACGACACCAGATGACACAAGGAGTTCCACGATATTGTGGTTTTCGTCTGCTTGTACTTGGTAGTTTGGCACTCCACGAAGTCCTTGTTTGAGTTCTTTGACAGAAAGGTTTTTGATGTTTCCAGTAAAGAGTTGCTCAGTGATGTTGAGGGCTTCTTTGTAGGCCTCTTCTCCGTGAACAAGAGTCACGACTTCACGAGCCAAGACTTTTTGAGCCAAGCGTTCGTGTGGCGCCGCTTCAAATTGTTTGCGGATGTCTTCAATCTCGTCCAGTGACAAGAAAGTAAAGATTTTCAAGAAGCGAACAGCGTCAGCGTCCATAACATTCATCCAGAATTGGTACATTTCGTATGGAGAAGTCTTTTCAGGATTGAGCCAGACTGCGTTTCCTTCAGATTTACCAAATTTCTTACCAGTTGCATCTGTAATGAGTGGCACTGTGATAACGTGACCAGTCTTGTCAGCCTTACGACGAAGCAATTCGGTACCAGCTGTCATATTTCCCCACTGGTCAGAACCACCGATTTGTAGTGTGACGTTGTGCTCTTGGTTAAGGACGTAGAAGTCATATCCTTGCATGATTTGGTAAGCAAACTCAGTGTAAGAAATCCCTGTCTCGATCCGTTTTTTCACAGATTCCTTGCTCATCATGTAGTTGACAGTGAAGTATTTTCCGATATCACGGAGGAAGTCAATGAAGCTGATGCTACCAAACCAGTCGTAGTTGTTGACCATGACAGCCTTGTTTTCACCATTTTCAAAGTCAAGAAAACGAGAAAGTTGTCCTTGGATAGACTTGACCCAGCCATTTACTGTGTCTTTTGTTTGGAGACTACGCTCAGCATCTTTGAAGGACGGATCTCCGATGAGACCTGTAGCACCGCCAACGAGCGCATAAGGTTTGTGACCTGCTAGCTGCAAGCGACGACTTGTCAAGATTGCGACAAGGTGGCCTAGGTGAAGGCTGTCAGCAGTTGGATCGTAGCCAGTATAATAAGAAACTTGACCTTCTTCTAGGGCTTTACGCAAAGCTTCTTCATCAGTCGTTTGAAAAATCAAACCACGCTCTTTTAGCTCATCAAAAATGTGCATGTGTCTTTTCTCCTTTATAAAATATTGTTTCTACCTATTGTATCACAAACTTGATTAATAGCCTAGTGTAATAGGGAAGAAAGTGGCTATTTTATTGAAAGTTTCCCTTTTATGGTATAATAGAGAAAGCGAGGACATTCATGAAAGAAAGAATTAATGAATTAAAAACAAACATGCTGCATTTTTTCCAGCAGCTAATGCAACGAATTGCAAAATGGAAGAAAAGACTAGCAGAAAAACTAGCTAATAAGAAAACCAGTAAAAAGGGAACCTCTTCTGATAAAGTTAGAAGGGCAGGGTCTATTTTTGCTAAGGTTTTGAGTGGGTTTAAAATAGTTTTTAACACTCTCTTTATCTTAGGTTTTATCGGTGGACTGTTTGGCGCTGGTGTGGCTATGGGTTATGGAGTCGCTCTATTTGACAAGGCCCAGGTACCTCAAGCAGAAGAGTTGGTCAAGCAAGTGAAGGATATTGCCTCTATCTCAGAAATCACTTATTCTGACGGCAGTACCATTGCCTCGATCGAGGGCGATTTATTGCGCACTTCAGTCGCTTCAGATGCTATCTCAGACAATCTTAAGAAAGCTATTGTTGCGACAGAGGACGAGCATTTCAATGAGCACAAGGGAGTTGTGCCTAAGGCCGTTATTCGTGCGACCTTGGGAACCTTTGTCGGTCTAGGCTCGTCTAGTGGTGGTTCGACCTTGACGCAGCAGGTCATCAAGCAGCAAGTGGTGGGGGATGCTCCAACTCTGGCTCGTAAGGCTAAAGAGATTATTGATGCTCTAGCTTTAGAACGGGCCATGGGTAAGGATGAGATTTTGACAACCTACCTTAACATTGCTCCTTTTGGTCGCAATCATAAAGGTCAAAATATTGCAGGTGCCCAGCAGGCTGCAGAAGGAATCTTTGGGGTCAATGCTTCGGATTTAACGGTCCCTCAAGCAGCCTTTATCGCAGGATTGCCACAGAGTCCGATTAGTTATTCTCCTTATGAATCTGACGGCAGTATGAAGAGCGATGAGGATATGGCTTTGGGAATTAAGCGTGCCAAGGATGTCCTCTACAATATGTACCGAACAGGGGCTCTAAGTCAGGAAGACTACGATAAGTACAAAGATTATGACTTCAAGAAAGACTTCCTACCATCTGGTAGCGTTAGTGGGACTTCGCGTGACTATCTCTACTATGCAACCTTGGCAGAAGCTACTGACCGCATGTACGACTACCTCATCCAACGAGATAATGTTTCTGCGCAAGAATTAAAGAATGAGTCCATTCAGAAATCCTATCGCGATTTAGCCACTAAGGAAATTGAAAATGGTGGATATAAGATTACGACAACTATCAATAAAAATGTTCATGCTGCGATGCAAAATGCGGTTGCGACCTACGGCTATTTGCTAGATGATTCGACAGGCCAGCCTGAGGTGGGGAATGTCCTCATGGACAACCAAACGGGAGCTATCCTTGGATTTGTTGGTGGTCGTAATTATCAAGAAAATCAGAACAATCACGCTATCGATACCAAGCGTTCTCCAGCTTCAACCACAAAACCTATATTGGCCTATGGTATCGCTATTGACCAAGGTTTGATGGGAAGTGCAAGTATCTTGTCAAACTATCCTACCAACTTCTCAAACGGGAATCCCATCATGTATGTCAATAGTCCTGGTACGGGCATGATGACATTGGGAGAAGCCCTTAACTACTCATGGAATATCCCAGCCTACTGGACGTATCGTACGCTTCGAGAGAAGGGGGTTGATGTCAAAGGCTATATGGAAAAAATGGGTTACGAAATCCCAGAATATGGGATTGAAAGTTTACCGATGGGTGGGG
The DNA here is from genome assembly GCF_026782125.1 of Streptococcus oralis. GTDB lineage: Bacteria > Bacillota > Bacilli > Lactobacillales > Streptococcaceae > Streptococcus > Streptococcus oralis_CE. The sequence goes on from NZ_JAKUVY010000007.1 coordinate 97,469, forward strand.
GGATTGACGTTACAGTTGCCCAGCATACCAACGGGTATCAGACTCTAGCCAACAACGGAGTTTACCATAAGAAACATATGATCGCGAAGATTGAGTCAACGGATGGTCGAGTGGTATACGAGCACAAGGACGAGCCTGTCCAAGTTTATTCAAAAGCGACAGCAACCATCATGCAAAGTCTCCTTCGGGATGTTATCTCGTCTCGGATTACCTCAAGTTTCCAGACGGATTTGACGACTATCAATCCATCCCTAGCTCGTGCTGACTGGATCGGAAAAACTGGTACGACCAATGAAGATGAAAATATGTGGCTAATGCTTTCTACACCTCACTTGACTTTGGGTGGCTGGTTAGGTCACGACGACAACCGACCGCTAGCCAAAGGAGCAGGCCACTACCGCAATGCCAACTATATGGCCCACTTGGTCAATGCTATCCAGCAAGCTGAACCTGGAATATGGGGGAATGAGCGCTTTAATCTGGATTCAAGTGTGACTAAGTCACAAGTTCTCCGATCTACAGGACAAAAACCAGGCAAGGTTTCCATCAATGGGAAAGAAATAGAAGTTTCTGGATCGACAGTAACGAGCTACTGGGCTACTAAAGAAGGTGCCCCAGTGACCACCTATCGCTTTGCTATTGGAGGAAGCGATGCAGATTATCTGAACGCGTGGAAGAATATTCTAGGAAGCATTCCTGCAGTGACTCCTCCAAGCTCAAACAGTGGATCAAGTTCAAGCAGTAGCTCAGGTGCAAATTCGAACAACAACACTCAAAGTGGTTCTTCAGGACGTTCACGTCTATTTAATCGTTAAGAAAGAGTAGTAGCAAGGTTAGTAATTTCTCCTTGTTGCTACTTTTTTCTTTGTTGGTTTCGTGTTACAATAATAATATGAATCATTATCAGAAAAAGATTGTTAAGGGAACAGTATACTCGCTACTCTCAGGCCTAATCTGGGGGATTTGTGGGATTTTAGGAGAGTATTTTTTCACTCATTATCCAGTGTCTTCTGGATGGATTACTTCTATGCGTTTACTAGTGGCGGGGAGTTTGGTTTTAGGTCTATCTGCCTTTCAGTTGTGTAGCCGCTTGTTGGACATCTGGCGTGATAAGAAAAATTATCTACCTTTTTTAGCCTATGCTATTCTAGGTATTTTTTCTGTGCAGTTTTTCTTCTATCTCTGCGTTGAGTATTCCAATGCGACGACGGCAACCATTTTGCAATTTATCAGCCCAGTTTTTATCCTGTTTTACAATAGAATCGTTTACCAGAAGAAGGCTTCGATTACAGCTGTGTTCTATGTTTTGATTGCCATGCTAGGTGTTTTTTTGATGGCTACAAAAGGGGACTTGTCCCAGTTGTCCATGACACCTTTGGCTCTAGTGACAGGTTTGCTTAGTGCAGTAGGGGTCATGTTTAATGTTATCCTGCCCCAACGCTTTGCACGGCGCTACGGTTTCGTTCCAACTGTTGGTTGGGGGATGATTCTGGCAGGACTCTTTAGTAATTTCCTTTACCCTATTTATCGGATAAGTTTTCAAGTGGACCTGGTAAGTGTGCTGATTTGTCTGACGATTGCCGTGTTTGGTACCGCTTTTGCCTTCTTCCTATCTATGAAGGCCGTGTCCCTCGTTTCCCCGCTGGTTGTATCGGTGGTGAGTGCTAGCGAACCGCTCTCTTCAGCTTTATTAAGTGTTCTTTTTCTGGGATTGGTTATGGATGGTTTTTTGGCCTTGGCTATGGTGTTGATTATCGTTCCGATGATTTTCTTATCTGTAGAAGAAGCAAAACAAGCCAGGTAAAGATGATTATTTGATAGTTGAGGCTTCAAATTTGAAGCCTTTTTTGGTAGAATAGGTATCATTATAACGAACCAGGAGGCACCTATGACTGCTACAAAAATGAATGCTCAAGAAATTATCCAATTTATCGCCAATGCTGAAAAGAAAACAAGTGTTAAAGTAACCTTTGAAGGACAACTCGCAACTGCTGTGCCTAGCTCTGTTGTCAAACTAGGAAATGTCCTATTCGGAGACTGGAAGGATGTGGCTCCGCTTCTCGATGGTTTAGTAGAAAATCAAGATTATGTTGTCGAGCAAGATGCTCGTAATTCTGCAGTTCCTTTGTTAGATAAACGTTCTATTAACGCTCGTATCGAGCCAGGTGCTATTATCCGTGACCAGGTGGAAATTGGTGACAATGCTGTTATCATGATGGGAGCTGTTATCAATATCGGTGCTGAAATCGGTGCTGGAACCATGATTGACATGGGTGCCATCCTTGGTGGCCGCGCCATCGTTGGGAAAAACAGCCACGTTGGTGCAGGTGCAGTTTTGGCGGGTGTGATTGAGCCAGCTAGCGCTGAACCAGTCCGTGTCGGAGACAATGTTCTTATCGGTGCCAATGCAGTGGTTATCGAAGGAGTGCAAATCGGCAGTGGTTCAGTTGTTGCAGCAGGAGCTATTGTTACCCAAGATGTTCCAGAAAATGTGGTAGTAGCAGGTGTTCCAGCTCGTATCATCAAAGAGATTGATGCCCAAACCCAACAAAAAACAGCGCTAGAGGATGCGCTTCGTACCTTGTAATTGTAAAAGTAAAAAAGAGGCGGAACCCTTTTTCCAGCCTCTTTCTTCTATCAAAAGGAGGATCGATAGATGTTAGATTTGATTCAGACTAGACGAGATTTACACCAGATTCCAGAGATTGGCTTGGAGGAGTTCGAGACTCAGGCTTATTTGCTGGATGTGATTGAGAAATTGACTGCGGGCAAGGACTTTGTTCAAGTTCGTACTTGGCGGACAGGAATTTTGGTCTACCTGCAGGGAAGTCAGCCGGAACGAACCATTGGTTGGCGAACAGACATTGATGGTCTGCCTATTGTCGAACAAACAGGTTTACCTTTTGCTTCTCAACACCAAGGTCGCATGCATGCCTGTGGCCATGATTTTCATATGACCATTGCCTTAGGCTGTCTTGAGCGCGCCCTTGTGGAGCAACCCAAGAATAATCTGCTCTTCCTATTTCAGCCTGCTGAAGAAAATGAAGCTGGTGGGATGCTTATGTATGAGGACGGTGCTTTTGGGGACTGGTTGCCAGACCAATTTTATGGCCTCCATGTCCGTCCAGATCAGAAGGTTGGACAGATTGCGACCAATACACACACTCTCTTTGCTGGGACCTGTGAGGTGAAGATTCGTTTCAAAGGAAAAGGAGGACACGCAGCTTTTCCGCATGAAGCCAATGACGCCTTGGTGGCTGCTAGTTACTTTGTGACCCAAGTACAGTCAGTTGTCAGCCGCAATGTCAATCCCATCGAGGGAGCGGTGGTGACCTTTGGTGTTTTCCAAGCTGGAACAACCAACAATGTCATTACAGACACAGCATTTTTACACGGAACCATTCGCGCCTTGACTCAAGACATGAGCCTCTTGGTACAAAAGAGAGTCAAGACAGTCGCAGAAGGTGTTGCAGCAGCCTTTGATATGGAAGTCGAAGTGGAACTCAAGCAAGGAGGTTACCTACCTGTGGAGAACAATCCAGCCTTGGCGCGTGAACTGATGGACTTTTTTGAAGAGAAAGACGGAATCGAGTTGATTGATATCGCGCCAGCTATGACTGGTGAGGACTTTGGTTATCTCCTTTCGAAGGTAGATGGTGTTATGTTCTGGTTAGGTATCGATAGTCCCTACGCCCTGCACCATCCTCAGATGAGCCCCAAGGAAGAAGCCTTAGCTATTGGAGTGGATACGGTCTCTAGCTTTCTTAAAAAGAAGGCAGCAGAGTAGAGGGTTTATCTATGAAATCGAAATTACGCAAGCAAGTCTTACACGAAATGAAGGCTTTATCTCAGGAACAAAAACAGGCTATGGATCGAGCTTTAACCGAGCGTTTCTTACGTCACCCCTTTTACCAAGAAGCCAAGACCATCGCAACCTATCTCTCCTTTCCGCATGAATTTCAAACGCAAGAATTGATCGAGCAGGCGCTGAAGGACGGCAAGAAGGTTCTGATACCCAAAACCTATCCCAAGAGACGGATGGACTTTGTAGTCTATCATCCACAGCAGTTGGTAAAAACTTCCTTTGGTTTACTGGAGCCCCAAGGGGACTTGGAAGTGGTGGAACCGTCTCAGATTGATTTGATTCATGTTCCGGGCTTGGCTTTTACAACAGAGGGATATCGGATTGGCTATGGTGGAGGTTATTATGACCGCTATCTGGAACATTTTACTGGGCAAAGCCTGAGTACAATTTACCCTTGTCAGGTTCAGGAGTTTAACTCGGAAGACCATGATATTCCCGTTCAGGAGGTGCTAACCTATGAAGGAAATCTTTGATAAACGCTACTCTGTGACTAGTTTTTTTCTCCTAGTGACTGGCTTTGTATTTCTACTGATGCTGATTACTACGGCTATCAACTTTGATCAAGTCAAAACTCTGTTTCAGTTTGGAGCTATGTATGGACCGATCATTCGCCTGTTCCCAGAGCAGTTCTGGCGCCTTTTTTCGGCTATATTTGTGCATATCGGTTGGGAACATTTCATTGTCAATATGATTTCACTCTACTTTCTTGGACAACAGGTGGAGGAGATTTTCGGCTCTAAGCAATTTTTCCTTCTTTATCTCTTATCAGGAATGATGGGCAATCTCTTTGTTTTTGCTTTCACACCGAAAGTCCTAGCAGCAGGTGCCTCCACTTCTCTCTATGGATTATTTGCTGCGATTATCGTCTTGCGCTACGCAACTCGCAGCCCCTATATCCAGCAGTTAGGGCAATCCTACCTGACGCTTTTCGTGATAAATATCATTGGAAGTATTCTGATTCCAGGAATCAGCCTAGCGGGGCATATTGGAGGCGCAGTAGGTGGTGCCTTTCTAGCAGTCATCTTTCCAGTTAAATGGGAGAGAAAGATGTATAGTACCAGCCAGCGAATCGGAGTAACTGTACTTTTTATCGCACTAGCCGTTTTCCTTTTCTACAAAGGAATGAGTTATGTGTAAGGGGGAATAGTTAAAAGCTACTCAAAAAATGAGTAGCTTTTTATGTAGATTGGAACCATTCGAAACAACACAGCAAGTTAAAATAAGGCTTTGTCCGTGCACAACTTGAAAAATCGAGTACCGATTCAGTTGCTAATAAGTCATCTGTAAAGATGGCTTTTTTATTGCAAGCTTCAACAAAACAACAAAGCCCTTATTTAAGAGCTTTATTTTTCTTCTATTCTCCTTCAGCTAACTCTTTTCCGAGTTGGATGAGATAGTCTTTCAAGTCGTTTTTGACTTGTGGGTGTTTGAGAGCGTAGTCGATGGATGTTTTCATAAAGCCAAACTTGTCTCCAACATCGTAACGAGCCCCCTTGAACTCACGAGCAAATACACGTTGTGTTTTATTGAGGGTGTCGATTGCATCTGTCAGCTGAATTTCATTTCCTGCACCTGGAGCTTGATTTTCGAGGATTTGGAAAATTTCAGGCGTGAGGAGGTAGCGTCCGATAATAGCAAGGTCGCTAGGAGCGTCCTCTGGCGCTGGTTTTTCAACGAAGGTTTCAACGCTATAAAGACCGTCTTTTCCTTCGCCTTGTGGAGCAATAACCCCATAGGCAGATACTTCGTCGTGAGGGACTGGCATGACAGCGATAGTAGACGCGTGGGTACGCTCGTAGTCATCCATGAGTTGTTTGGTAAGTGGAACAGCCTTTTCGTCTGTGATATCCATCAAGTCATCACCAAGCATAACGACAAAAGGTTCATTTCCAACGAAAGCCTTGGCTTGCAAAACAGCATCGCCGAGACCACGTGGATGCGTTTGGCGGATAAAATGCAGGCGCATGCCAGTTGTTTCATCAACTAGCTTCAAAAGATCTGTTTTTCCTTTTTCTTTGAGGTTATATTCCAATTCAAAGTTTGAGTCGAAGTGGTCCTCGATGGAACGTTTTGACTTACCTGTAACAACCAAGATATCTTCGATTCCAGATTTGAGAGCTTCTTCAACGATAAACTGGATAGTAGGTTTGTCTACGATTGGCAACATTTCCTTGGCCAAGGCCTTAGTTGCTGGGAGGAAGCGAGTTCCCAATCCAGCGGCTGGGATGACTGCTTTTCTGACTTTTTGTTTCATGATGTTCCTTTCTATAAGGGTCTACGACCATTCGTTTTCTGCTTTAAATTCATTGCTCATGATGTCAGTGATTGCTTCTTTGATATTGACACCTTCATAGATAACTCGGTAGATGGCCTGTGTGATTGGCATGTAGACACCCAATTCCTGAGCCAGTTCGTAAGCTGCTCGAGTCGTTGAAATTCCTTCAATGACCATGCCCATGTTGGCTTCGATGTCTTCGAGGGATTCTCCACGACCGAGAGCGTCACCTGCCCTCCAGTTACGAGAGTGGACAGATGTCCCCGTTACGATCAAATCACCAACTCCAGAAAGACCGCTATAAGTCAGAGGATTAGCTCCAAGAGCGACACCTAGACGGGTGATTTCTGCCAAGCCACGGGCGATGATGGCTGCCTTGGCATTGTCGCCAAATCCTAGACCATGTAATGCCCCAGCGCCAACTGCAATGATGTTTTTGAGAGCACCAGCGGTTTCAACACCAATAACATCCGTATTGGTATAGAGGCGGAAGTAGTGATTGCTAAAGAGATTTTGGACGTACTGGGCAGTTTCGAGGTCTTTAGAGGCTGCGGTAATCAAGGTAATATCGCGTACAATCGTTTCCTCAGCATGGCTAGGTCCTGAAACAACAACGACTTCACTACGAAGGTCAGCTGGGATTTCCTCTTCAAGAATAGTCGATAGGCGTTTGTGGCTATCTGGTTCCAAGCCTTTGGAGGCATGCATGATGACAACCTTGTGATCAAGCACCTTTGCTACTTGTTGGGCAACCAGTCTTGTTACTTTTGTTGGGACTACAAATAAAACAGCATCCACATCCTTTAGTGTTTCTTCCAAGTCATGATAGGCTTTGATCTTTTCGTCGAGTAGGATATCTTTGAAGTAGCGTTTGTTTGTATGTTGGTTATTGATTTCATCAATTTGGTCAGAAATATTTCCCCAAATTCGAACTTCGTGTTCATTGTCGTTTAGGACCTGCGAAAGGGCAGTCCCCCAAGAACCAGGACCCAAGACAGCGATGGTTTGTTTCTTCATCTTTTCCTCCTTGTAAGAGTTCTTCCTTTCATTTTACCATAAAAAGCCTTTTCATGCATCACCTGTAGATGAAAGCGCACTAATTTATAACAAGGAGACTTCTTTGACAAGATGCCTCTTTTTTGCTAGAATAACATCAATATGAACGAATGAGAAGGAGCTGACGCAGGATGTCGCTCCCTTTATCTATTTTATTAGGAGGAAATATGCTCATTAAAAAAATAAAAACCTATAAATGGCAAGCCTTGGCATCCCTAATGATGACAGGCTTGATGGTTGCGAGTTCGCTCTTGCAACCGCGCTATTTGCAAGAGGTGTTAGAGGCTTTGTTGGCCGGACAAAATGAGGCTATTTATAGTATTGGCGCTTGGTTGATAGGGGTAGCCCTAGTCGGTCTGGTTGCAGGTGGGGTCAATGTAACGCTTGCAGCCTATATTGCTCAAGGAGTGTCTTCGGACCTTCGGGAAGATGCTTTTCGCAAGATTCAGACTTTTTCTTATGCCAATATCGAGCAGTTTAATGCCGGCAACCTTGTCGTCCGAATGACCAATGATATCAACCAAATTCAGAACGTGGTGATGATGGCTTTTCAAATCCTCTTCCGTCTCCCTCTTCTCTTTATCGGTTCCTTTATCTTGGCGGTTCACACTCTTCCATCACTTTGGTGGGTGATTGTCCTCATGGTGCTCCTAATCTTTGCACTAACTGCTATTATGATGGGGATGATGGGGCCACGATTTGCTAAGTTTCAAACCCTTCTTGAGCGGATAAATGCTATCGCCAAAGAAAATCTACGTGGTGTGCGTGTAGTCAAATCCTTTGTGCAGGAGAAAGAGCAGTTTGCCAAGTTTACCGAAGTCTCAGACGAGCTTCTCGGTCAAAATCTCTATATCGGCTACGCCTTCTCGGTAGTAGAACCCTTCATGATGCTAGTCGGCTATGGGGCAGTCTTTCTCTCTATCTGGTTGGTGGCAGGCATGGTGCAGTCAGATCCGTCTGTTGTGGGCTCGATTGCTTCCTTTGTCAACTATCTTAGCCAGATTATCTTTACCATTATCATGGTTGGATTTTTAGGAAATTCTGTCAGTCGTGCCATGATTTCCTTGCGTCGTATCCGCGAGATTCTAGATACCGAGCCAGCGATGACCTTTAAAGATCTCCCAGATGAAGAGTTAGAAGGAAGTCTCTCTTTTGAAAATGTAACCTTCACCTATCCTAATGACGATGAGCCTATGTTGAAGAATGTAACCTTTGATGTTGCGCCTGGTCAGATGGTCGGTGTGGTTGGGGCTACTGGAGCAGGGAAATCCACCCTAGCTCAGTTAATTCCACGACTGTTTGATCCACAGGAGGGATCTATCAAGATTGGTGGCAAGGATATTCGAGATGTCAGCGAAGGAACTTTGCGTAAAACAGTTTCCATTGTCTTGCAACGTGCTATTCTCTTTAGCGGGACCATTGCAGACAACCTCCGTCAAGGAAAAGGAAATGCCAGCGTGTCAGAAATGGAACGTGCAGCACGGATTGCCCAAGCCAGTGAATTTATCGGACGCATGGAAAACAAATTTGAGAGTCAGGTCGAAGAACGTGGCACCAACTTTTCTGGTGGACAAAAGCAACGGATGTCCATTGCCCGTGGGATTGTCAGCAATCCCCGTATCCTGATTTTTGACGATTCGACTTCGGCATTGGATGCTAAGTCAGAAAGACTCGTACAGGAAGCTTTAAATAAAGATCTGAAAGGGACAACAACCATTATCATTGCTCAAAAGATCAGTTCAGTCGTCCATGCAGACAAGATTTTGGTATTGGATCAAGGACGTTTGATTGGAGAAGGACGGCATGCAGACTTGGTAGCTAGCAATGCCGTCTACCGCGAAATCTACGAAACACAAAAGGGAAAGGAGGAATAAAATGAAAACCGTTCGATTTTTCTGGAATTATTTTAAAGTTTACAAGCTCTCCTTTGTCATTGTGATTTTGATGGTTGCGGTGGCGACAATTGCCCAAGCCCTCTTTCCTGTTTTTTCAGGCCAAGCAGTTACGGAGCTCGCTAATCTGGTTTTGGCTTATCAAAATGGGACTTCAGAACTAGCCTGGCAAAGTTTGTCAGCTCTGATGCTGAATCTAGCTCTGGTTGTCCTTGTCTTGGTGGTGTCTAGCTTGATTTACATGACCTTGATGACCCGTGTGATTGCCGAGTCGACAAATGAGATGCGTAAGGGCCTTTTTGGTAAACTTTCCCGTTTGACGGTTTCTTTCTTTGACCGCCATCAGGATGGGGATATCCTTTCTCGCTTCACTAGTGACTTGGATAACATTCTTCAAGCCTTCAATGAAAGCCTAGTTCAGGTTATGAGCAATATTGCTCTTTACATCGGTTTGATTTTTGTCATGTTTTCAAGAAATGTGACGCTAGCCCTGATAACAGTAGCCAGTACTCCAGTGGCCTTTCTCATGTTGGTCTTCATCGTGAAAATGGCTCGCAAGTACACCAATCTCCAGCAAAAAGAGGTTGGGAAACTCAACGCCTACATGGACGAGAGTATTTCTGGACAGAAAGCTGTTATCGTACAAGGAATTCAAGACGACATCGTAGCAGGCTTTGTGGAGCAAAATGAGCGCGTGCGCAAGGCAACTTTTAAAGGGAGAATGTTCTCAGGGATCCTCTTTCCAGTTATGAATGGGATGAGCTTGGTCAATACGGCCATCGTCATTTTTGCAGGTTCTGCGGTCTTGCTGAACGATCCGAGTATTGAAACAACGACAGCCTTAGGTTTGATCGTCATGTTTACCCAATTTTCTCAGCAGTACTACCAGCCCATTATCCAGGTTGCTGCGAGTTGGGGTAGCCTCCAGTTGGCCTTTACTGGGGCGGATCGTATCCAAGAAATGTTCGATGCAGAAGAAGAGATCCGTCCGCAAAATGCGTCTGCCTTTAAGGAATTGCGAGAAGGTGTTGAAATCAGCCATATTGATTTCTCCTATGTGCCAGACAAGCCGATTTTAAAAGATGTCAGCATTTCAGCTCCTAAGGGGCAGATGGTAGCAGTTGTCGGTCCGACTGGTTCGGGGAAAACGACCATCATGAACCTCATCAATCGTTTCTACGATGTGGATGCAGGTAGCATTTCATTTGATGGGAAAGACATTCGTGACTACGACTTGGATAGCCTGCGGAGCAAGGTCGGGATTGTCTTGCAGGATTCGGTCTTATTTAGTGGAACAATCCGAGACAATATCCGCTTTGGTGTGCCAGATGCCAGTCAGGAAATGGTCGAAGCAGCTGCCAAGGCAACTCATATTCATGACTATATCGAAAGCTTGCCTGACAAGTATGATACCCTTATTGATGATGAGCAAAATATCTTCTCGACTGGGCAGAAACAATTGATTTCCATCGCTCGGACATTGATGACAGATCCTCAAGTCCTAATCTTAGATGAAGCGACTTCCAATGTCGATACCGTAACAGAAAGCAAGATTCAACATGCTATGGAAGCAGTAGTAGCAGGTCGAACCAGTTTTGTCATTGCCCATCGTTTGAAGACCATCCTCAATGCCGATCAGATTATTGTCCTCAAAGATGGAGAGGTCATTGAACGTGGAAATCATCACGAGTTGCTCAAACTCGGCGGTTTCTACTCAGAACTGTATCACAATCAATTTGTCTTCGAATAAAAAAGAAGTTGTCCTCATTGGGCAACTTTTTCTTGCCCATAAAAAATACTTATCGCGGTCTTTAAAAAAACATATTAGACAGCAGAGTGCTTGAATGATAAGATAAGACTATCGTTAGAAAATCGAAAGGAGGCCCATCATGGCTAGAACGGTTGTAGGAGTTGCTGCAAATCTATGTCCTGTAGATGCAGAAGGAAAAAACATTCATTCATCTGTATCTTGTAAATTTGCAGAGAGCATTCGTCAAGTCGGCGGTCTCCCCTTGGTTATTCCTGTTGGTGATGAGTTCGTTGTGCGTGATTATGTGGAAATGATCGACAAACTCATCTTGACAGGTGGGCAAAATGTCCATCCTCAGTTTTATGGGGAGAAAAAAACCATCGAGAGCGATGATTACAACCTAGTGCGTGATGAGTTTGAACTGGCTCTTTTGAAAGAAGCTCTTCGTCAGGACAAGCCCATTTTAGCAATCTGTCGTGGGGTCCAGCTGGTCAATGTTGCTTTTGGTGGCACTCTCCACCAAGAAATTGAGGGGCACTGGCAAGGCCTGCCTTTCGGGACCTCTCATTCGATTGAAACAGTAGAAGGAAGCGTGGTGGCTAAGTTATTTGGTAAAGAAAGTCAGGTCAACTCAGTCCATCGTCAAAGCATTAAAGACCTAGCACCTAATTTCCGTGTGACGGCTGTAGATCCTCGCGACCAGACGGTGGAAGCGATTGAGTCTATCGACGAGCATCGTATCATTGGTTTGCAGTGGCATCCAGAGTTCCTGGTCAATGAAGAAGATGGCAATTTAGAACTCTTTGAGTATTTGTTAAATGAATTGTAACGGTTAGAATCTCTAGCCGTTTTTATTCGTCCTTTCAGAATTTTAATATTTTAGCGTTTTTACGCAAACGTTTGAATTATGATAAAAATTGGGCAAATTCAATAAAAAAGCTTGAAAAAATCGAAGGTAAGCGTTATGATAGAAAAGAAGAAATATTGGAGGATTATCATGTCACATATTAAATTTGATTATTCAAAAGTTTTAGACAAATTTGTTGCCCCACATGAAGTGGAATACATGCAAGCACAAGTAACAGCTGCAGACCAAATGATTCGTAAAGGAACTGGTGCTGGTAGCGACTTTTTGGGTTGGTTGGACCTTCCTGAAAACTACGACCGCGAAGAATTCGACCGCATCTTGAAAGCTGCTGAGCAAATTAAATCAGACAGCGATGTTTTGGTTGTAATCGGTATCGGTGGATCTTACCTTGGTGCCAAAGCAGCTATTGACTTCTTGAACCACCACTTTGCTAACTTGCAAACAAAAGAAGAACGCAAAGCTCCACAAATCCTTTACGCTGGAAACTCAATCTCATCCACTTACCTTGCTGACTTGGTAGAGTACGTAGCTGACAAAGACTTCTCAGTAAACGTGATTTCTAAATCAGGTACAACAACTGAACCAGCCATCGCTTTCCGTGTCTTCAAAGAACTCTTGGTTAAGAAATACGGACAAGAAGAAGCCAACAAACGTATCTATGCAACAACTGACCGCCAAAAAGGTGCTGTTAAGGTTGAAGCAGATGCCAACGGTTGGGAAACATTCGTGGTTCCAGATGACATCGGTGGACGCTTCTCAGTATTGACAGCAGTTGGTTTGCTTCCAATCGCAGCATCAGGTGCAGACATCAAAGCCCTTATGGAAGGTGCGAATGCAGCTCGTAAAGACTACACTTCAGACAAACTTTCAGAAAATGAAGCTTACCAATACGCAGCAGTTCGTAACATCCTTTATCGTAAAGGTTATGCAACTGAAATCTTGGTAAACTACGAGCCATCACTTCAATACTTCTCAGAATGGTGGAAACAATTGGCTGGTGAGTCAGAAGGAAAAGACCAAAAAGGGATTTACCCAACTTCAGCTAACTTCTCGACAGACTTGCACTCACTTGGTCAATTTATCCAAGAAGGAACTCGTATCATGTTTGAAACAGTTGTCCGTGTTGACAAACCACGTAAGAACGTGATCATCCCTACTTTGGAAGAAGACCTTGATGGACTTGGTTACCTTCAAGGAAAAGACGTTGACTTTGTAAACAAAAAAGCAACTGACGGTGTTCTTCTTGCCCATACAGACGGTGATGTACCAAACATGTATGTGACTCTTCCTGAGCAAGATGCCTTTACTCTTGGCTACACGATCTACTTCTTCGAATTGGCAATCGCCCTTTCAGGTTACTTGAATGCCATCAACCCATTTGACCAACCAGGTGTTGAAGCCTACAAACGCAACATGTTTGCCCTTCTTGGGAAACCAGGATTTGAAGAATTGAGCAAAGAACTTAACGCACGTCTATAATAGAAGAAAAGAGTGGCTTGACCACTCTTTTTACTCTCTTTATTTCTAGACATTGGACTCAGGCGAGACTTGTGATATAATATAGAAAGCAAAAAGGCAGACGCCTAGAGACTTTATAGGAGAAACTATGTCAAAAGATATCCGCGTACGCTACGCACCAAGTCCAACAGGACTACTACACATCGGAAATGCCCGTACAGCATTATTCAACTACCTTAACGCACGCCATCATGGTGGAACTTTTATCATCCGTATCGAAGATACTGACCGTAAACGCCATGTCGAAGACGGAGAGCGTTCACAACTTGAAAACCTTCGTTGGTTAGGCATGGACTGGGATGAAAGCCCAGAAACTCATGAAAACTATCGCCAATCAGAACGTTTGGAACTCTATCAAAAATACATCGACCAATTGCTAGCTGAAGGAAAAGCCTACAAATCTTACGTTACAGAAGAAGAGTTGGCAGCTGAGCGCGAACGCCAAGAAGCAGCTGGCGAAACACCACGCTACATCAATGAATATCTTGGCATGAGTGAAGAAGAAAAAGCTGCTTATGTGGCTGAACGTGAAGCAGCTGGTATCATCCCAACCGTTCGCTTAGCCGTCAATGAAGCTGGTATTTACAAATGGCATGACATGGTCAAAGGCGATATCGAATTTGAAGGTGGTAATATCGGTGGTGACTGGGTAATTCAAAAGAAAGATGGTTACCCAACTTACAACTTTGCTGTTGTTATTGATGACCACGATATGCAAATTTCTCATGTTATCCGTGGAGATGACCACATTGCCAACACACCAAAACAGCTTATGGTTTATGAGGCTCTTGGTTGGGAAGCTCCAGAGTTCGGTCACATGACTTTGATCATCAACTCTGAAACGGGTAAAAAATTGTCTAAACGCGACACCAACACCCTTCAGTTTATTGAAGACTACCGTAAGAAAGGGTACCTGCCAGAAGCAGTCTTTAACTTTATCGCCCTTCTTGGTTGGAACCCAGGTGGCGAAGATGAAATTTTCTCACGTGAGGAATTGATTAAACTCTTTGATGAAAATCGTCTCAGCAAGTCACCAGCTGCCTTTGATCAGAAGAAACTAGACTGGATGAGCAACGATTACATCAAGAGAGCTGACTTGGCGACCATTTTTGAAATGGCAAAACCATTCCTAGAAGAAGCGGGGCGCTTGACTGACAAGGCAGAAAAATTGGTAGAACTCTACAAACCACAAATGAAGTCAGTTGACGAAATTGTTCCATTGACAGACCTTTTCTTCTCAGACTTCCCAGAGTTGACAGAGGCAGAGCGCGAGGTCATGGCGGGAGAAACTGTTCCAGTTGTTCTAGAAGCTTTCAAAGCGAAACTTGAAGCGATGACAGATGAGGAGTTTGTGACAGAAAACATCTTCCCGCAAATCAAAGCAGTCCAAAAAGAAACAGGTATTAAAGGGAAAAACCTCTTCATGCCGATTCGTATTGCTGTATCAGGTGAAATGCACGGACCAGAACTTCCAGATACGATTTACCTATTAGGTCGTGAGAAATCTATCCAGCATATCGATAACATGCTCAAAGAGATTTCTAAATAAAAAGGGCTACCGATGGATATCTGGGAAAAGATGTATGAAGAAGCGCGAACCCTATTCAATCCCCATGAAGTTTCTGACTTTGTCTATGCTAACCATGTTGTTGCTGCGGTAGAAGCAGAAGATGGTCAGATCTTCACAGGATTTTGTATGGAGGGCACTTGTGGCGTTTTTCATCTCTGTGCAGAACGAGCGGCTCTCTTCAATATGTATCAATTTTCAGGACAAACTAAAGTTAAGAAAATCCTCGCCTTTCGAGATAAACCTCCCTACGGCGAAGGATCAGGTATGCCCTGTGGCGCTTGCAGAGAATTTCTCTTAGAATTGAATGCTGAAAACAAAGAAGCAGAGTTCATGATGAACTACGAAACAAGAAAAACAATCAAAGTTGCCGAGTTGATTCCTTACTGGTGGGGAGAGGAACGTGCGACTAATTGGCAAGATAAATAGAGGGAGTCAGTTTAACTGGCTCTTTTCCCTAATCTTTTCAGAATTTCGATAAAGAGGAAAAAAGTCCTTGACAAAGGGGAAAAAGTAGGTATAATAGAAAGAGTTGAA